>JBPCXM010000763.1:0-26612 GCA_051008535.1 Pseudomonadales bacterium
CGGCTACGATCGGTCAGGTCGGCCTCAATAACAGGTGCGTGGTGGCGCACGCAGAAAAACAGCAACAACGCCAATAGCAGTAAACACAGCCAAAGACCTTGCGTCCTACTCATTCGCGCCCCTTGATATATGAGTCTTCATAGATTAACTTTATTATTCAGCAGCCTGCCTCACTCGCCCTGTATAATACTCCCTGACCTAGCAACTTCAAGCTGAGCGTATCGGCAACGCAAACGTAAAAGCATGCGTCTTTGCACATATATTTTGTTCTTTCGCGATCCACAAAAGATTTTGTTCAATAATCAATCTTTGAACGTATAGAATTTGATCGTAGACTTCACATAGTCGCTCTGCGATAAGCTCCACCGCCTGTCACCGGATATGAAAAATGACTACAGAATTCCCCATGTTACTTGAAGCGCAAGCGCTGGCCGATCGCTTAGAGGATAGCGAACTGCTTATTGTGCACGTTGCCAGCGCCGAGTCGTACGCCAACGGTCATGTGCCCGGCGCAGTGCATCTCGCCCCCTCCGCGTTGGTCAGCGGCGTAAAGCCCGCGACCGGCTCGTTGCCGAGCGCTGCACAATTGAGCGAAATTTTTTCGGCACTGGGCCTAAACGCCGAGCTTCATGTTATCGCTTATGACGATGAGGGAGGCGGTTGGGCGGGGCGACTACTCTGGACCCTCGATGTGCTCGGCCACAATCGCTATTCATACCTTAACGGCGGCATACACGCATGGCATGCCGCAAACTTGCCGCTGCAAACGGAGCTGCAACAACCACACCCAACCGTATATCAGGCTAACATTCATGACCAGCCGCGTGCGCAGCTAGACTTTATTATGCAACACTTGAATACGGCAAACTTCGCCGTTTGGGACGCGCGTTCTAAGGAAGAATATGAAGGCAGCAAAGTGTTTGCCCTACGAGGCGGCCACATTCCCGGCGCGGTGTGGTATGAATGGACTGACTTAATGGACCGCAATGCCAATTTACGCCTGCTGGATTTAGACAGCATTCGCAAGACATTGGAACAACGCGGCTTAACGGCGGACAAAACCATTGTTACTCATTGCCAAACCCATCATCGCTCCGGTTTAACCTATCTCGTAGCACGCCTGTTGGGCTACTCCACTATCAAAGCGTACGACGGCTCTTGGTCGGAATGGGGTAACCGCGACGACACGCCGATTGAAACTTGAAACCAAAGCAGGAGTCATCCAATAGACACGTTATTCATTTGGCTGCAGTATCTGTTGCCGCAACACTTGCTATCGCGACTGGTGGCCAGCTTCGCCTGTAGTGAGGCTGGCTGGTTAAAAGGCTTGCTGATTCGGCGCTTCATTAATACTTACAACGTCAATATGAAGGAGGCTGCCGCTGAGGCAGATAGTTATTCTTCCTTTAACGCGTTCTTCACGCGCTCGCTTAAGCCGGATGCGCGCCCCCTTGCGAATAGTAAGCGCTTTATTCTAAGCCCTGCCGATGGGGCAGTCAGCCAACTCGGCCTCATTGAATCGGGACGGATTATTCAGGCCAAGGGGCAAGATTACACAGTCAGCGAATTGCTGGCTGGCAACGGCGAACTGGCAAAGAAATACCATGACGGCATGTTTATTACCGTTTACTTGTCGCCGCGCGATTATCACCGCGTGCATATGCCAGTGAGCGGCGTACTAAAGGACACGACTTATGTACCCGGCGATTTGTTTTCTGTAAACCAAACAACCGCCAGCCATGTGCCGCGCTTGTTTGCCCGCAATGAGCGGCTGGTTTGCGTGTTTGACACCGACCTTGGCCAGGTCGCAAGCATTATGGTGGGCGCCATGATCGTCGCCGGTATTGAAACAGTGTGGGGCGGGCCACTCGCTGTACATGGCAAAGAAATCCAATACAGCGATTATCAGGACACGAAAACACCGCTCGCGCTTGACGCCGGAGCCGAGATGGGACGCTTTATGCTGGGCTCAACTGTTATTCTATTGTTTGAGGCAGGGCAAATCGAATGGCTGCCGGAATTGCAAGCCGACAGTGCGGTGCGAATGGGTCAAGCATTGGCACGCAGGTTGTGAAAGTCATGCACTCACTGCTGGAAAACTCAGCACCTCATCTATAGAAGACGCGCCCACCTTCAACATCAGTAGCCGATCCAATCCCAACGCGATGCCGGCACAATCGGGTAAGCCCTGTTGCATGCAGGCGACAAAGCGTGCATCGACTTCCATCGGCGGTAAACCATAGGCTGCGCGTCTTACGTTGTCTGCCTTACAGCGGCTCAGGTATTCTTCGGCGTCGGTGAGTTCATAGTATCCATTCGCCAATTCAATACCGTCGAAAAAGCACTCGAACCGTCGCGCTATGGTCTTACCGTTAGCATCGATGGCAAGGCGTGCTAGCGCTGCCTGACTGGCTGGGTAGTCGTGAACGAATGTCAAACCGCTAAGACAGGGCTGCAGCAAATGACTAAATAACAGCTCGAGACATTGGTCTTTGTCTATGCATGCCGACGAAGTATCGATATGTTGGTCAACAAGTTTTTGCAACTCGCCGCGACTGACCTGATGCGGGTCGATTCCGAGGCGCTCCTGAAACAAGTCGCCGTAGGAACACCGCTTCGACCCTTCACCGGCAAGTAACAGCACCAGCAGCTGTTCCACTTCGTCCATCAACTGATGTTCATCGAAATCAACGCGATACCATTCGAGCATGGTAAATTCAGAGTTATGAAAAACACCGGCTTCGCCATTCCGAAAGACTTTACAGATCTGAAAGATGCAACCACTGCCAGCAGCCAACAAGCGTTTCATGGCAAACTCGGGCGAGGTTTGCAGCCAGCCGTGCCCGGTAACGATGAGGCTGGCTATATGCGGGTCGGTAACGCCGTAACGGCTTATGCTGGGAGTTTCCACTTCCAATACATCGCGCGCTTGAAAAAACTCGCGAACGCTTTGATATAGCTCGGCGCGTTTGCGCAATGCTGCATTGCTGGCCGTCGGCAGCCAGTCTTCAGACATAAGCTATTTCACCTGGAAGGGGTAGCAACGATCAGGATTTAACGCGGTTTTGATACTCGCCGGTACGGGTATCAACGCGTACGACTTCGCCGATGTTCAGAAACAGCGGCACTTTAACCACGGCGCCGGTAATCAGCGTCGCTGGTTTGGTGCCGCCTTGTGCCGTATCGCCTTTCAATCCAGGGTCGGTATCACTGATTTCCAATTCAACGAAATTAGGCGCGGTCACGACCAACGGCGCGTCGTTCCATAGAGTCACAATGCACGAGTCCTGTTCTTTCAACCACTGGCCGGCATCGCCTACTGCTTTCTCATCTGCCTGATATTGCTCATAGCTCACCGGGTCCATGAAGTGCCGGTGCGTGCCATCGTTATAAAGGTATTCCATATCTTTCTCTACAACATCGGCGCCTTCCAGGCTGTCACCCGACTTAAAAGTGCGTTCCCATACGCGGCCGCTCTTTAAATTGCGCAGTTTGACGCGGTTAAAAGCCTGACCTTTGCCTGGTTTGACGAATTCATTCTCAACGATGGAGCATGGATCACCGTCCAACATCACCTTCAGGCCGGATTTGAATTCATTTGTGGAATGGTTCGCCATTATTTTCCTCACGAGTGGCGGGATTTAACAAAGCGCAATCATACAGCGTTCCTGGTGGTTATGGCAGGCACCGACCTGGTGCGCATGCAAGCCAACCCCTGCGTCAAACCGTGAATTGTATTTTCTTACTAAATTAAACCGATAAACGGCGGCGAAAACTCGAACGTCTCCTATACTTTTCTAATAGGAAGTGCGAACTATTACGAGAAATTGCCTAATGACCAATGATATTACTTACTCTCTTGGTATCCCCGAGCAGGATCTTTATCGCCTGAGCAGCTGTGTTGCGACCAAAGAAGGTGTCGCCGGTTGGTTGGAGTCCTTGCCGCAAGCCAACCTTGGAGAAACCAGTCGTAACCTGTTCAAAATCATCAGTGAGCTGGTGCGTTTACGCCTGCCTAGCCAGGAACGCTTTGAAATACTTGAAGTTTTATACCCCAGCGTGCGCAAAACCTGCATCGGCCTGGCCAAGCACTACCTCAATCAGGCGATTATTTTGCCGAAAAAGGCGCAACAGGTCGTGGACCTTGCACATACCCTACAAAATGAGCTGGCCAACGGCTATTTACTGGTTGCCCTAAACGGCGACGACAATAAAAAAAGCTTGTTCAAAAAACGTACTGAAGCACTCAATGATGTAGCCTTGTATCGAGCAACTTGCCTGCAAACGGAGATTTTGCTACGCAGCTATCAACTTTATGCCACGGTTCCCGAACGCACGTGGTTAAAATTGCACACTCAGTATCAAATGGCATGTCAATTTGGTGTAGCCTCTGAAGAAATGGCTGGCCATATTGCGCAACGTGGCGCCGCAAATTCAATCCACGGTTGCTATATTCATGCTTTGTTGCTGGGCTGCATTAAAGCCAATCAGTTACGCCAGGAAGACCTGACAATAGTACAAAGGCTGCTACCCGAATGGAGCAACTTCGCCACTCTGAACAAGGCTAATGGGTCTTCGAAGCGACCCTTGTTTGTGGTCCACGCGGAGCGCGATTGCTCGCCTTTGTTCACTAAACTAGTGGAAGATGAAGCAGATCTCGACACCTACATGGGTATCGATAGCAGCCCATTGGTAGACCACTTGCGCGAACTGATGCAGCAGGCGCGACAACATCGAATTGTTATCGAAAAGTCCACCGTCTCTACGGACTTGCTGAAACACCTGATTCTGGCTTGGGGTCAGTGCAGCAAGCGCAGCTTTATGCGCATGGAGACGGACAATGCTTTGCAAATCTGCGTCGGCCTGAGCAGCGCTCATTATTTTGCCGCCGACCAGCTTTCATTTGACAATATGGTTGAGTTGGCGAGAGACGCCTTGCAGATAAATCCAAAGCCCTTGCCACGCGAAAAACCGACACAAACGGCGGGCGCTGATCCCTGGGCCGACGCAGTAGACGTCGACCCACTACAGAAAAAAGCCAATATCGCCATGGAGACGATTGACTATCAGCTTCGCAGTTTCAACATGCAGGCAGATCAAACGCCTGCAGATCAGTTTCACAATTTTAGTGTACGGGTACTAAACGCCAGCCCCGGAGGCTATAGCCTGACCTGGCCAGAAACGACAACCGCCAAGATAAAAGCAGGCGATCTGGTCGCCATACGTGAGCAAAACGTATCACACTGGAGCGTTGGCGCCATTCGCTGGTTGCATCGCCCAAACAATACCGATGTGCAATTTGGCGTCGAATTACTGAGCCCAGCCTATGTGCCAACAATAGCCCGCGTGGTCTTTAAAGATCGCGAACCAAGCGATTTTTCTCGCGTTCTCCTACTGCCCGAAATTAGCGTCACCGCGCAACCAAAAACGCTGTTGGTGCCTCATATGCGCTTTATCGTCGGCCAAAAAGTTCAAATTTTGCGAGATGGCGAGATCGTCACGGTTAAATTGCAAAAACAGCTCACCCACACTGGAGCATACGCACAGTTTACCTACCACGAATTTGATGCCGCCAACGATGCGAATATCCAACAGGCAGCAGATAACGAGAACAAATTTGATTCACTGTGGGCCAACTTATAGGTTTCCAAAAGACCAAACGCTAACTTGTAACCGAAATTAATGAATGATTTATCGCTAAAAATGGACACAAGCACTTTGCGAATATTACTGTCGAGCGATGCGCGCGAAGCGGCGGAACGCGTTAACAACCTGTTTCGCAATGCTGGCAAAGCGACCCAAACCCACCGTATCACCTCGATCGAGGATTTAGCGGAGTGTTTGCGCGAACAACGATGGGACCTAGCGCTGTTTGAAGATTACAATCTGGAGCTGGACATAGACACGATCATGGCCTGTTACCGCCAGCAGCAGACCGACACGCCAGTCATATTGCTGACTGAAAAACTGAGCGCCGAAGGTATTGTGGAAGGTCTGCGCAAAGGCGCACAAGACGTGGTGCTCGCATCACTGGACGAACATTTGCTGCACGTTGCCATGCGTGAAGCAGAGCACGTGGGTTTGCGTCGCCAACAGGTAGCATTAGAACAAAACCTGGCGGAAGTCAGCGGCCGCTTTGAACTACTGATGGCGCAAGCCGACGACGCCGTTGCCTATATGATTGACGGTATGCATATCGACGTTAATGAAGCCTATGCGCAGATGTTTGGTTACGAAGATGTCGACGAGTTGCTGTGCATGCCGGTTATCGACTTGATCAGCGCCGAGGATCAGGACAAATTTAAAATGTTTCTGCGTCACTACGACGCCGCTGAAGTGCAGGAGCTGGCATTTACCGGCATCGAAGAGAACGGTTCCGAATTCGCCGCCCAAATGCGCTTCGCACCGGCAAGCTTTGACGGCGAGGAATGTACGCAGGCGATTCTGCGCAAAATTGTGACTGCGCCCGCCGCCGCACTGGACACAGTCGACGCGAATATTGATCCCGTTACGCATTTGTACAATCGCTATCACTTTGTCGACGAGCTTGACGGGTTTTTGGAAAACGTCAATGAGGATAGTGCCGCCAGCGTGCTCTACATCGGCCTGAACGACTATGCCGAGCTGAAGAGCCGTATAGGCTTATCGGGTAGCAATACCGTGCGCCACGCCTTGGCAGACCTGTTTAAAGAACAGTTTGGCAACAGTCAGGATTGCTTGTTGGCGCACTACGGCGAAGACAGTTTCACCATATTGCTGCGCGACAAAGATGCCGATGCAGCATTGGCAGCGGCAAGTGACCTGTGCCTGCTGGTCGCGAAACAATTGATCGAAGTCGATCAACAAACGGTGCAATGCAGTTGCAGCATTGGAGTCGTTGATTTGAACTCGACAGAGTTTGCCAGCTCCAGCAACATTATGGACGTGGCGTTCTTCGCGCTGGAAGAAGCTCGCCAGCAGAACCGCACTGATGCGCCCGAAGCCGCGGTAAAACTCTATCATCCGGTAACCGACGGCGATGTGGAAGTCGGATTTAATCTCGAGGAAATCATCAGCGAAAACCGCCTTAAAATGATGTTTCAGCCGATCATCAATATGCGCGGAAAAACCTCGGAATACTACGAAGCCAGCTTGCGTTTGTTCGACGCTGAAGACCAGGAGCAGCCGATTGATGCTTTGATGCAATCTATCAATCAGCAGCTGGGTGACACGACCCTGGATAAATGGCTGGTAGTCGAGGCAACCAAGAAGCTGAAATTGCAACGTGACGCGGGCAAAGACACGCGCCTGCTGGTCAACCTGACCCAAAATAGTTTACTGGATGAAGAATTCAGCAGCTGGCTGGGTGTGGCGCTCAAAGCCGCGCAGCTTGAAGGGGATACGCTGGTTTTTCAATACCCGGAGACCACACTCACACACTATCTGAAACAGGCAGTGCGCTTTAACGAAGAGCTGCAAACACTGAACTGCCAGATGGCCGTATCGCACTTCGGTCGCTCATTGGAATCTTTCAAAACGCTGGAGCGTTTGCAGATAGAATTCGTTGCGGTCGATGGCTCGTACACACTAGAGCTGCAAAAAAGTCCTAACAATTCCGACGACCTGCGCAACCTGTTACTGCGACTGAACGAAGGCCCGGCGCACTCAATCGTGCCCTACGTTGAAAACGCCGCTACCCTGGCCAGCCTATGGCAGATGAACGTGCATTATATTCAAGGCCATTATTTGCAGTCGCCAGCCGAAGCAATGGATTATGAATTTGCGGATATGGCGTAAAATACAGCCTACCTGTACGCATCATCACTATCGCTATAACCGATCAAATACAAAATACCGTCCAGACCTAGTGTAGATATGGCATGTTTTGCCGACTGCCGCACGATGGGTTTGGCGCGAAACGCAATCCCCAGACCAGCAATACCTAGCATTGGTAAATCGTTAGCGCCGTCGCCGACGGCGATCACCTGCTCAAGACTGATATGTTCTTGTTGCGCGAGATCGCAAAGCAACTGCGCCTTGCGCTCGCCGTCAACGATATCGCCCTGCACTTGACCGGTAATAACGTCATCTTTTACTTCTAGTTGATTGGCAAAAACGTAGTCGATACCGAGCTGCTGCTGCAGATGATGGCCAAAATACTCAAAGCCTCCAGAAATGATCGCGGTCCGATAACCCAATCGTTTAAGCGTCGATATCAAGCGTTCCGCACCCTCAGTCAACGGCAGATTAGCGGCGACATGCTCTAGCACGCCGGCGTTCAGTCCCTTCAACAAGGCGATTCGCTGCGCGAAACTCGCCTTGAAATCCAGCTCACCCTGCATCGCACGCTCAGTAATGGCGGCGACTTCAGCGCCCACACCGGCGGCCTTGGCAAGTTCATCGATGACTTCGGTTTCAATCAGGGTTGAGTCCATATCAAACGCAACCAAGCGCCGGTTGCGGCGAAACATCGTGTCTTCCTGGTAGGCGATATCGACATCCAACTCATTCGCCAGTTCTAATAGCTGCCGGCGCACGCTGGCTGGGTCGGTGAGCGTGCCACGTACGGAAAATTCTACGCAGGCCATGCTGCGCTGCGGCAATTCACCTAGCGGCAAACGACCAGAAAGGCGGCTGATTTTGTCGATATTGAGATCGTGCGCGGCGACCACCGATGTAATGCGCGCTATTTGCTGTGCCGACACCTTGCGTGCCAACAGAGTGATGATATGTCGTGGTTTACCTTGCTGACCGACCCAGTCGTTATAGTTGTGTGCACTTATTGGGGTTAGGCGAGCACTAAGACCGAGCTCACCTGCCTTGCCCTGCAATGCCTTTACCAGCGGTGAATCGGCAGCGAAACTCGACACCTCGGCTAAAATACCAAGCGCCAAATTATCATGGATAACAGCCTGCCCTATATCAAGAATATGGACCGAGTGAGCGGCCAAAATGGCGGATATTGCCGCCGTCAACCCGGGCTTGTCTTCGCCGGCTATGTTGATGAGTACAACTTCTTTCAATGAGCCTCTCTTGCCGCTGCTTGTTAAAAGACAACTTTTCCCCTGGCTTGAGAACCAGGTGCTATTCTTGCGGGATGCAAGTCCAGTATACTTTGCGGCTAAATATTGTCAGTACACGCCATGTCGCTATCAGCCAATCGCGCCACCCGCATACTCGCCTGGACCGTGATAGTAGCCGCGACCGCGATAACTGCGTATAGCCTGTTGCAACAGAATCAGTCTGCGCAGCAGGATCTTCAACCGGTGAGCCTCATTATAGCCCAGCAATTGGCGGACGCGGCGGCTCCGCTGGTGCTTGATAACGACCAGCTTAGCCTGCAAGCATTGAGCGCCAAACTCACCGGCAACCACCGAGTTCGCCACGTGGCGATATACGATCTCAACAACGATCTGCTCGCCCAAAGCGGCAAGGCGCGCCTCCGCAGCACCGACGTGCTCGCCAATGCAACGATAAACTTGCAGAATCGCGTGTTGGGTCATACCCGGGTCGCGTTACGCATGCATGGAGGTGCCTTTTCAGCCACCCAAACGCTGATGTTGCTGTGCCTTGGCAGCGCCTTCGTGTGCCTATTGCTATTGACGCGCCGACCACCAGACCACGCTGCGGCACAACCGAGCACAGCTCTCGTACCCGATCAGTCGATTGTTCAATCCAACGTTGAGCACGCTGTTGTGGCGGTGGAGTTGTTACAGTTTCCGCTAATGAGAAAGCGCTTGAACGAGGACACCCTCTACGAATACATCGCCACTTTCCAGCATTGGCTGCGTCGAGTCGCTGACCTTTACGACGCTGATATCTCGGTCGAAGACCGCGGTTTTACGCTGAAGCTGCAACACTCCGACCGCGAACAACTTGCCTCCGAAGCGGTGCAGTGCGCCTACACCTTGAATGAGGTGCTAAACGACGCCAACCCACGGCGCAAAAAAGCCGGTGAACTGATGTTCGAAATGCGCGTTGGTGTGCACATTGCAACCCGACGCAGCAGCAGTGACGAAGTGCTGCAACAACTTTACTTGCAGGAAGCCGAGCGCACTGCGTGGCAGGCCTGCGAAGGCAAAGCGAGCGGCACCATAAGTCTGAAACATAGCGTTTCGCAGCTGCAATGCGCCAATTCCATGCAACTTGAAGACAATAACGATGATTCGATGCAGCTAGTTGATCTGGTCGACTCGGTCAAACTCAAGCTTGGCGAACAGATTCGTCAAGTGTTGCTAGTGTCCTGTAACGAATAAACTATACATACAGCGTGTCGCCAAAGGGTCAGCAGCTAGGCGCGTTTTTGCAGGCATAGTGGGCCTACGTCAAGAAAGCGCAACAACGCTGATGACCCTTTGGCGGCTCGCTCGCAGGGAGCCACCCAAATTGCCCTCTGCGGCGTTGCAGTTTTTGGAAAGGTGGCCTACATTCCCTGCAAACTACGTCTAGCAGAGAACAAATTGGGTGGCTCTGTATGTATAGCTTATTCGTTACAGGACACTTGATTCACGCGAACTTCAAGACTCGATATCAACATAGTCCACTTTTTGAAAACCACGCGGTAGCTTGTTGCCCCGTCGGCCGCGCTCACCAGTGTAGTGTTCAAGATCGGCAAGTTTCAGGTTCAAATGGCGTTTACCCGCATGCACACGCAACACATCTTTGTCGCCAATCACCTTAAGCGCCAATAGATACTCTTCGCGCGCCTGCAGTCTTGCAGTGGGGATGCCAATAATTTTGTTACCCTTACCGCGCGACAGGCTGGGTAGTTCGGCGACCGGAAACACCAACAAGCGCCCTTCGTTGCTAACCGCAATTAGCATGTCAGAGTCTTTATCCTTAATCGCCGCCGGCATCATCGAATGTGCGCCTTTGGGCAAATTCAACACCACTTTACCGCTGCGGTTTTTGGATTGCAGGTCGCCAAGCCGGGCCACGAAACCGTAGCCGGCGTCCGAGGCGATAACGTACAGATTATCATCTTCACCCATCATGCCACCGAAAAAGCTGGCTCCAGATGGCGGATTGACACGGCCACTGAGCGGTTCGCCCTGACCTCGCGCCGACGGCAGGTTATGCGCAGGGACTGTATAGGCACGCCCGGTAGAGTCGAGCACAATCACCGGCTGATTGCTGCGACCGCGCACCGCAAACAAGAATGCATCGCCCGATTTGTAGCTCAGGCTGGCAGGGTCCACATCGTGGCCTTTGGCGGCGCGAATCCAACCCTTTTCGGACATAACCACGGTAACGGGTTCGGTGGTCATGAGTTCCATGGCGCTGAAAGCCTTAGCCTCTGCGCGCTCTTTTAACGGCGAACGACGGGCATCACCGAACTCTTCGGCAATGGCCTGCAATTCTTTCTTGAGCAAGGTTTTCATGCGCGCCTTGGAACCTAGGATTTTTTCCAACTCGTCGCGCTCGGCGGCCAGTTCTTTTTGCTCGGTTTTTATTTTTATTTCTTCCAGCTTGGCAAGCTGGCGCAGTTTTATTTCGAGAATCGCCTCGGCTTGTGTGTCGCTGAGCTTGAAGCGCTTCATCATCACCTGTTTCGGTTTATCCTCGGTGCGGATGATGTGAATGACTTCGTCGATATTTAAAAAGGCGATCAGCAAGCCTTCAAGAATATGCAAGCGCTTGCTGATTTTTTCCAATCGGTACTGCAGTCGGCGCCGCACTGTGTCGGTGCGAAAATCCAGCCATTCCTTGAGAACGGCGCGCAGATTTTTCACCGCTGGCCGGCCATCAACGCCGATCATATTCATATTAACGCGGTAGTTTTTCTCCAGATCGGTGGTCGCAAACAGGTGCGCCATCAAGGCTTCGGTATCCACCCGATTGGAACGCGGCACAATCACCAAGCGCACCGGGTTTTCGTGATCAGACTCATCGCGCAGGTCGGCCACCATCGGTAACTTTTTCGCCTGCATTTGTTGACCGATCTGCTCCAGAATTTTTGCACCCGAGGCCTGGTGCGGCAGCGCTGTGACCACGACATCGCCTTGCTCAGGCTGATATATGGCGCGCATTTTCAGGCTACCCTTGCCTTCCTCGTACATCTGCAGAATTTCTTTACGCGGCGTAATAATCTCGGCTTCGGTGGGGAAATCCGGTGCCAGTACATGCTCGCCCAGTTGCGCGGTCGTTGCCTTCGGCGAACCTAACAGATGTATGCAGGCGCTGAGGATCTCGCACACATTGTGTGGTGGTATATCAGTTGCCATACCGACCGCAATGCCAGTCACGCCGTTTAGCAGTATATGTGGCACTTGCGAAGGTAGTACTGCAGGCTCTTCTAAAGTACCGTCGAAATTGGGCACCCAGTCTGCCGTGCCCTGGCCCAATTCGCTGAGTAACAACTCCGCGAACGGGGTCAAACGCGACTCGGTGTAACGCATCGCCGCAAACGATTTCGGGTCATCGGAGGAGCCCCAGTTGCCTTGACCATCAACCAGCGGATAACGAAACGAGAACGGCTGCGCCATCAACACCATGGCTTCGTAGCAGGCGCTGTCACCGTGCGGATGGAACTTGCCAAGCACATCACCTACTGTGCGTGCAGATTTTTTAAACTTGGCGCTGGCTTTCAATCCTAATTCTGACATCGCGTAGACGATTCGCCGCTGTACGGGCTTGAGACCATCGCCAATGTGCGGTAAGGCGCGGTCCAGAATCACGTACATTGAGTAATCGAGGTAGGCCTTCTCGGTGTATGTTTTTAGCGAGACGAATTCAGGGGCTAACGGTTCGGTCATGGGGCAGAGACTCTGTGGTGGTGTTGGAACGGGATGTAGCGTTTACACTGCGGCGAGATTGCCGTTTTTCTCCAGCCAGGATTTGCGATCGGGAGCGCGCTTCTTGGCCAATAACATATCCAGCATTTTTTCGCTGCCGTCGCCTGCTTTTATCTGTAGTTGCACGAGGCGGCGGGTATCCGGCTCCATAGTAGTTTCGCGCAATTGCAGCGGGTTCATTTCGCCCAGACCCTTGAAGCGTTGCACGGACACTTTGCCTTTTTTCTTCTCTGCCTCAATATGGTCGAGTATGCCCTGCCGCTCGGCATCATCGAGCGCGTAAAACACTTCCTGACCGACATCAATACGAAACAACGGCGGCATAGCAACATATACGTGGCCGGCCTCAACCAGCGGGCGAAAATGCCGCAGGAACAAGGCGCACAACAATGTTGCGATGTGTAGTCCGTCGGAATCGGCGTCAGCTAGAATGCACACCCTGCCGTAGCGCAAGCCATCGAGATTGTTTGATGCCGGGTCTACCCCTAGCGCTACCGCAATATTGTTGATTTCCTGCGACGCCAGAATTTCGTTGGAGTCGACCTCCCACACATTCATGATTTTGCCCTTCAGCGGCAGAATCGCCTGATATTCGCGGCTGCGCGCCTGCTTGGCCGAACCACCAGCTGAATCACCCTCTACTAAAAACAACTCGCTGCGGTCGGGGTCCTGGCTGGAGCAATCGGCTAATTTGCCAGGTAAGGCCGGGCCGCTGGTAATTTTCTTGCGCGCCACTTTTTTGCTGCTGCGTAGCCGAGCTTGCGCGGAATAGATAGCAAACTGGGCGAGCTGCTCGGCCTCTTCGGTGTGCTGGTTTAGCCACAGTCCAAACGCATCTTTGGCGACGTTGGAAATAAACGCGGCGCATTCGCGCGACGACAGGCGCTCCTTGGTTTGGCCGGAGAACTGCGGCTCATTCAGCTTCGCGGACAACACATAGCTACAGCGCTCCCAAATATCATCGGGGCTGAGTTTAATACCACGCGGCAACAGGTTTCTCAGCTCACAAAATTCGCGCAGCGCCTCCAGCAAGCCGCTGCGCAAACCGTTGACATGAGTACCGCCCTGCACGGTAGGAATAAGGTTGACATAGCTCTCGGTAATCAGCTCGCCGCCTTCGGGTAGCCACTGCACTGCCCAGTCCACCGCTTCATTGCGACCCGGAAAACTGCCCACGAACGGCTGTGCCGGCAATACTTCGAAACCCTGGGTTGCTTCCGTGAGGTAGTCGGTCAGACCATCCTCAAAATACCACTCGTGTTTATCGCCGCTTTTTTGCTCCAGAAAGGTGACCTTCAGCCTGGAACACAAAACGGCCTTGGCGCGCAGTACATGCAACAGGCGCGGAATAGAGAATTTTACGGAATCGAAAAATTGCGGGTCGGGCAGGAAACTGACTTTAGTACCCGTGTTGCGCGCACCTACTGTTCCGGTGACTTCCAATTCGCTTACACATTCGCCATCGACGAACGAGATATTGTAAATCTTGGAATCGCGGCGAATTTCAACCTCGAGATGCTGTGACAGTGCGTTAACCACCGACACGCCCACGCCGTGCAGGCCACCGGAGAACTGATAATTGTCGTGCGAGAATTTCCCACCCGCGTGCAAACGCGTAAGAATCACCTCGACCCCAGGCACGCCCTCCTCGGGATGAATATCCACCGGCATGCCACGGCCGTCGTCGGTCACTTCCAGCCAGCCATCTTTACGCAGCACAACGTCAATTCGCTTGGCATGGCCCGCCAGCGCTTCATCGACGCTGTTGTCGACAACTTCTTGCGCCAGATGATTTGGCCGGCTGGTGTCGGTATACATTCCCGGACGTTTCCGCACCGGCTCCAGCCCGGTTAAGACTTCGATCGATTCAGCGGTATATTTGGTCATAGAGCTTATATAAGGAGGTGATGTCTTAAATTAAAGAAATCATGGATTAGTATTGGCGCGGTATTGTAGTGCATGCGCCAGAGATCGACTATTGGTAAAGAACGCGTAAGAGGGGTTTACTACCACTTAAATGCGCGGATCGGTTTTCAGTAACCGGTAGATTGCAGATCAACCTCAAGTTCTGCGTCCTCGACGCGGCGTACCTCGGTTTCCAGGCGACCGTCGGTGTGCAATTCTAACCAGCGATATCCGGGTGCTTTGTCATCGACTTTAAAGTCATCGCTACCCGGCGCAAACTGCACGCAAGTCGACGGTGTGGACATAAGTTGCACTGCGTCACGCTGCTGTTCGAACTGCTGATGGACGTGTCCCCAGAGTACGCCGCGTACCGTGTCAAATTTTTTGATTAAACCCAGCAACTCGTCGGCATTGACAATTTGCTGTTCATCCAACCATTGGCATCCCACCGGCACCGGCTGGTGATGCAGGCAAATCAGACTGAACATATTCGCTCGCTGCTGCAGACAGCCGTGCAAAAACTCCAGCTCGGCGCGTGCAATGACGCCCCCGACCGCGCCCGTCAGAGTGGTGTCGAGCATAATGATTTGCCACTCACCGATCAGCGCGCGCCGCGCCAATTCGTTACCGAACCCTACCACTGAACGCATCCGGTCGATGACGTCGTGATTTCCATTGAGCCACAGTTTCGGTTGGGCAAAACGCGCAAGTTTGGATTGCAGGCGCTCATAGGCAGCGCGACTGCCATGGTCGGCTATGTCGCCGGTGACCAGAATAATATCGGGTGCAGGTGTGCATTGTTCGATGGACTGCAATACGTAATCGAGACTGCGGTCAGTCTCCATATCCAGCAAGGTGAAGTTGGCGTGCTCGCCTAGGTGGGTATCGGTAATATGCGCAACGCGCGCAGGCCTAGCGAGATCATCAAGCTTTATGTGCAAAATTCTGCGCTCGCTAACCGGTTACCGGCTCCAGCACACGGCCGTGCTGCAGGCAGAGAGCTAGCCACTCACCGAGAAATTTGTTCAGCTGAGCTTTCTCATCTGGCTGGTACATATTTTTATTCGGGTAACTATATTTAGGGTGTAAATTACGGTGCTTATCGCTGGCCACAACTTCGGCCATTTTCGCATCATGGTAAACGCGAACCTGTAACTCTGGGCCTTTTACCCACGGCAGCAGCATGTCTTGTTGTTTTATCAGTAGTGCAGTCGTGTATGGGTTGCGCTCCTGCACCGCTATTTTCACCAAGCAACTATCGAAACCACATAGTTCCAGCGCAAATTCACAACTGTCCCATACTTGCCAGTCGGGAAACAGTTTCATCAGGCGCAAGTAGTTAATATCGCACTCTGCCTGCATGCCTGCCAAGTCGGTTAAGAATCGTTTACGCCGCATATTTCCTTGCCGCCAAAAATCTCACCACCAGTTTACCAGCTTCGGCGCGCCAAGCGAGTACATTTTAGTGATGCCATGAGTAGCCCTATTCACGCACGTAAACGGCTCACAAACTGGCACAATGACGATTTAGCGTATCAGCGGTTCGATCAATCTTTAGTCCATTGCGCTGTTAAATATGGTTAATTTCCGCTAACGCATGCGTTAGTTACAGACATTTTGCTAGAATGCCGCTCGTAAAAATTTTGACAATAATCCTCCCCGAAGGAATATCTATGCAAAGGCCACTACGCCGCCTTAACGTAATCCGTGCGCTATGCATTTTTTTGGTTCTGATGCCGCTATGCTTACGCGCCGACACGCTGGCGGATATCTACGAACTCGCTCTAAAGAATGATGCTCAGCTTAAGGCAGCCGAAGCCAGTTACAAGGCCCTGCGTGAGAGCAAGACGCAGGGGCGTTCGGCCTTGTTGCCGAGCATTGTCGCGTCGGGTGAATACACGTCTACCGATATCGATACCGACAGCATACGAATTCAACCACTGGACAATACGAACTATATCAATTTCCCTAGTTCTTCGAATAACGATACCGATATTACCGGTTATAGCATCAGTCTACAGCAAAATATTTTTAACCTGCCGGCCTGGTTCAGCTTCAAGCAGGGCAAGGAGCTTTCGAAGCAAGCCAAGGCCCAATTCTCGGCCGACCAACAAGCCTTGATCGTACGGGTCGTCGAAGCTTATTTTGCTGTGTTGCGCGCCGCGGACAATTTACAAACCGCCAATGCCGAGGTCGCGGCGCTGCAACGGCAACTGGAACAAACCCAGCAGCGCTTCGAAGTCGGCCTGATCGCGATCACCGACGTGCATGAAGCACGCGCCGTTTACGATTCGGCGGTGGTAATACAGCTGGAGGCGGAAGGTCAGCTGGGTGTTTCGTATGAAGCGCTGACGGTGCTGACCGGGCAGCCGCACAGTAACTTATGGCAACTGGATGAAAAATTTCCTGTTAACAAACCCACACCGGTCAAGCGCGCCGATTGGGTTGACTTTGCCTTGCAAAACAACTTTTTGCTGCAAGCCGCCGGGTATGCCGCGGAAGCTTCACACCACAATGCAAAATCCAAAAAATCCGAGCATTTGCCCAAATTAACCGGTAGTTATTCCTATCTAGACAATGACGAAGATGGCGATGTCAGCGTTCAAGATGTGGGTAAATTTCCGGTAGATACACAAACCGACGGCAATACACTGTCACTCAATTTAGAGCTACCACTATATACCGGCGGCTTTACCAGCTCCGCACGCCGGCAAGCGTACCAGGAATTTATTCAGGCGCGCGAGACGTTCATCAATACGCAGCGCAATACCGTGCAGGGCACGCGCGCGCTGCATTTAAGGGTGGTGACCGATGTCGGCACGGTGAAAGCCCGCAATCTGGCCATAACATCCTCGCAAAGCGCGTTGGACGCCACGAAGGCCGGTTACGAGGTCGGGACCCGTAATATTGTCGACGTGCTGCAATCACAGCGTTTATTGTTTCGTGCCCTGTTTGACTATTCGAACGCGCGATACGACTACGTAATCAATATGCTGAGATTAAAAGAGCAAGCCGGCATATTGTCGCCGGAAGATATTTACGCGCTGAATAAGTGGCTGCAGCAGCCTAAGCCGCCTAGTGCCAAAAAGCAGCCTTCCAACAACTAAGACAAGTAACGCTGAACGGTTTCAAACTGCCGCTGTAGCGCACCGCGATTTTGCTCCACGACCCGCCTGTTACTGACACCGGCTTGCTGGTGCATTTCCGCATCGTTTAACAACAGCTTTAGCTGCATGCTAAGCTGGCGTTCGTCCTGCACAATGGTCAAACCGCCCTGCTCCGCCAGCGCGCGTGCTACATCGGTAAAATTAAATAGATGTGGCCCGCAGATCACCGGCAAGCCCCACGCCGCGGGTTCAATGAGATTGTGACCGCCAGTGGGCACCAGACTGCCGCCGACGAAGGCGATATCGCAGGCGCCGAATAGCAGGCTCAATTCCCCCATGGTATCGGCCAGCAGAATGCGGGTTTCCTTATCGAGGTCTTTTACCCGACTGCGCCGCTGCACTATTATTCCCGAAGCCTGGCACAACTCATATACTGCGTCGAAACGCTCGGGATGACGCGGCACAATCACCAGCAATAAGTCGGGAAACTGCAGCAACAATTGCTGCTGCGCCGCTACCACAATCGCATCTTCACCGTGGTGCGTGCTGGCAGCGATCCAGATCCGGCGTTGCTCGCCCGCCGACCACTGCGCTCGCACTTGCTCTGCTTGCGCGCGCAAAGCCTGGTCAAAATGCACATCGAACTTGATACTGCCAGTCACGGTAATTCTATCGCTGGCCAAACCGAGGTTGGTAAATCGTTTGGCATCGGCGGCGTTTTGAGCACATATGAACGTCAAGTTGCGCAGCATGGTGCGCGTTAAACGGCCCAACCGGGCATAGCCCTGCGCCGAGTTTTGCGACAGCCGCGCGTTCATTAACAATATCGGAGTGCCGCGTTGCGCGCTGCAATGCAAGATATTCGGCCATAGTTCGGTCTCGATGATAAGCAATATCTCGGGACGCATAGCATCAAGAAAGCGGCGCACCGCGAACGGCAAATCGTAAGGTGCATACACGTGTGTCACCGAATCGCCAAAACTGCGCCGCACCTGCGCCGAACCGGTAGGTGTCATGGTTGTCACGATAATTCGCCGCTGCGGATATTCGGCCTGTAGCTTCTTGATCAATGGCAGCGCCGCAAGCGTTTCGCCCACCGACACCGCGTGTATCCAAATGCCACCCGCTTGCAGTACCGTCAAACCCAAACCGAAACGCTCGCCGATACGGCGGCGATAGTCCGGTGCTTTGCGCGCCCGCCACAGCAGGCGCAGCAGAATTAACGGAACGCTTAAGTAAAGCAGCAAGCTATAGAGACGGCGGGACATGGTTGAGGCGTTTTGCGATTCCAGTCATGGCAGGTACGCTATACTGCGCACGATGCAAAAAGACACTTTGCGCACCGATATTATCATTTTTGGCGGCGGCGTAGCCGGACTGTGGTTACTCAACCGGCTGACCACTGCCGGCTATTCGGTACTGCTATTCGAAACTGAGGCACTGGGACGCGGCCAAACGCTGGCGTCGCAAGGCATGGTGCACGGTGGTATAAAGTATGCCCTAGGTGGTGCGCTGAGCGGCGCGTCGGAAACCATTGGCGCCATGCCTGAGCGCTGGCGTCATTGCCTGGCCGGCGACGATGAGGTAGATCTGAGCGGAGTGCGCGTGCTCTCGGACCACTTCTATATGTGGTCCAGCGCTTCGATGACATCGAAGTTCACAGCGTTTGCGGCCAGCAAAGCCTTGCGCGGTCGCATTGATCGCTTACCCCCAGCCGACTGGCCGGTTGTTTTTCAAGATCCAAAATTCAAGGGCCACGTTTACAGTTTGTACGACCCGGTACTCGATACCACCTCGCTAGTTGAACAACTGGCGGCACCGTGCCGCGACCATATTTTTAAAATCGATTGGGAGCACGCCAAATTACAACGCGATGCTGCCGCGCAACAGCTGCAAAGTCTTTGTCTCGAAACGGGTGATGGCAATGTAGAACTAAAAGCGCAGCTTTTTATCGCCGCGGCCGGCGAGGGCAATGCGCAGATTATTGCCGATGCCGCGGCCGATAAACCCGAGATGCAGTGTCGCCCCTTGCACCAGGTCGTGTTAACGCACGCCAGCTTACCGTCCTTGTACGCACACGCGTTAGGTAGCAAGTCATCGCCACGGGTGACGATATCAACGCATTTTACCAGCAGCGTCCAGCCGCTATGGTATTTGGGTGGCGATCTCGCCACCGAAGGCGTTAAGCGGGATGCGCAACATCAGATAGCTTTCGCGCAGCAAGAACTGGCCGGCCTGTTGCCCTGGGTAGACCTCAGCGACGCCGACTGGCGTAGCTTCAGCATCGATCGCGCCGAACCAAGGCAAACACAATTAATAAAGCCCGATGATGCGTTTGCCGAGTTCGCATCGGCCTGCGCTAACCTGCTGGTATGCTGGCCTACCAAGCTGACGCTGACTCCGCGCCTCGGTGACATCGTTAGCAATCAAGTCACACAGACGGATATAAAACCGCAGATCGCCAAAGACGAGGCGATCGCAGGTTTGCAGGAAATCCTGCCACATGCGCAAGTCGCTCCGCCGATCTGGGACGCGCTATTCGCATGAAAGGGCGTAAACTCGGCAACACCGGCATAAAGGTCTCGCCTCTCGGTCTTGGCACGGTCAAGCTTGGTCGCAATCAAGCCGTAAAATATCCACAAGCGTTCATCATTCCAGATGACAAAGCAGCACGAAAGTTGTTGCGGATCGCCCGCGATTTAGGCATCAACTTGCTAGACACGGCACCAGCGTATGGCAACAGCGAGCAACGCCTAGGGGAGTTACTCAAGGGGCAAACCCAAAACTGGGTGATTTGCAGCAAAGTGGGCGAAGAATTTGTCGGCGGCCAATCGCGGTTCGATTTCACACCGGAATACACTCGCGCCAGCGTGCGGCGCAGCTTGCAACGCTTACAGCGCGATTACATTGATATTGTGCTGGTGCACTCGGACGGCAACGACATAGATATCGTCGAGCAGTACGGCACGCTGCAAGTACTGGCAGACCTGAAGGGTGAAGGGTTAATTCGCGCTATCGGTTTTTCCGGTAAAACGCTTGAAGGAGGATTGCGCGCAGCCAAAGTAGCCGACGTAATGATGGTGACATATAACTTCGAATACCGCGATGAAGCTGAATTGCTAAACTATTGCGCCACCCACAACAAAGGAGTGCTGATAAAAAAAGCGTTGGCAAGCGGGCATATCAGCGATGACGTCGGCGCCAGTTTGCGCTTTGCTTTGCAACATCCAGCGACCGCAAGCGTTATTGTGGGCACGATCAATCCGGCACATTTGGCGGCGAACGTTGCCGCAATTGATGAAAGTTAGTCCTCGCGAATTTTTTCCACAATAGCGGTGGTCGAGCAATCATCCAGGAACTCCAGCACTTTGACTTCTCCACCATACGCTTTGACAATATCACCACCGACCACACCTTGTTCATCGTAGTCTCCACCTTTGACCAATATATCCGGCTCTATGAGGCGCAACAGGTTTTCTGGTGTGTCTTCGCTGAAACCCACCACCCAGTCGACCGATTCCAATCCAGCGAGCACTGCGGCGCGACGCTCCAGCGAGTTAATCGGGCGGCCCACACCTTTTAAGCGGCGCACTGAAGCGTCAGCGTTGATCGCGACGATCAAGCGGTCGCCCAAGGTGCGTGCTTGATCGATATAACCCACATGCCCGGCATGAATAATATCGAAACAACCATTGGTCATTACCACGCGTTCGCCGTGCGCGCGCGCGTCGTCGACCACGATTTTTAACGGCTCGGCCGTCAACACGCCGCGCTCGGGGCCACGCTCGCGTTGCACGGCGCGGCGCAGTTCCGGCGCGCTGACGCTGGCGGTACCCACTTTGCCAACAACCAGGCCAGCAGCAATATTGGCGATACCTACCGCGTCTGGCAGCGAGCTGCCTGCCGCCAGCGATGCTGACAGAGCCGAAATAACCGTATCGCCGGCGCCGGTTACGTCGTATACCTCGCGCGCACGCGCCGGCAAATGCAACTCCGGTAGTCCCGCACGCAACAAGGTCATGCCATGCTCACCGCGTGTAATCAGTAAAGCATCCAGTGAAAACTCTTCAAGCAAACCCAAGCCACGCTGCACCAGCTCGGCTTCGTTGGCGCAATGGCCGACAACGGTTTCGAATTCACTTAAGTTTGGTGTCAGCAGACTGGCATTTTTATAACGGGCGAAATCGCTGCCTTTGGGATCTACCAGTACCGGTATGTTGCGCTCATTGGCAGCTGCAATAAACGCCTGCGGGTCAGCGATACTGCCCTTGGCATAATCAGACAACACCACAGTGCCCACATGCTCAAGCAATTTGCAAAAATGGGTATACAACTGCTCGGCGTCTGTCGCTTTGAACGCTTCTTCGAAATCCATGCGCAGCAATTGCTGATGCTGGCTGAGTACCCGCAGTTTGGTGATCGTCGGTTGTTCGATTGATGCATGAAAGTCACAATAGACCTGCGCCGCTTGTAGCGCTTCAGTTAGAGTTTTGGCGTTCTCATCGCTACCCACAATGCCAGTCAACACTGCGCCCGCGCCAAGCGACGCGATATTTAGCGCTACATTACCCGCACCGCCTGGGCGATCTTCAAGTTCGCCAATTTTGACAACAGGCACCGGCGCCTCCGGCGATATTCTGGCAGTCTCGCCGTACCAATAACGGTCGAGCATCACATCGCCCACGACCAGCACTTGCGCCTGCTGAAAGTTCGGCATGGAGAGTTTCATGGCGTGCTACTCAACCTGGAAAAGCGCGCATAATAGCATATGGATTGCGCGCTGCTTTGAGACCGGTTAAGGTGCGCTGCCTGTTTATTTGAATGTTCATAGCGATGCAATTACCCGTAGATATCGACACCATAAAAGGCTTCCTCGCCACTGATGAGGGGGCCGCTCTGTATAATGCTGCTGCAGAGGTTTCGACGCGCGGGCCGTGCCTGGAGATTGGCAGCTACTGCGGCAAATCGACCGTGTATATCGGCAGCGCCTGTAAAACAAACGCCAGCGTGCTGTACGCGCTAGATCACCACCGTGGCTCGGAAGAGCATCAGATGGGCGAGGAGTATCACGACCCTGAGCTGTTCGACAGCGATGCAGAATTGATGGACAGTTTTAAGGAATTTCGCCGCACCATGCGCGCGGCTGACCTGGAAGACACGGTAGTGCCAATCGTATCGTCATCGGCCACCGCAGCGCGGTTTTGGTCAACACCGTTAGCGTTGGTATTTGTCGATGGCGGCCACAGCCTGGAGGCGGCCATGATTGATTACCGTTCCTGGGCAGCGCACATTATGCCGGGTGGCATGCTGGCGATTCACGATATTTTTCCCAACCCTGAAGACGGAGGGCAAGCGCCCCACACCATATGGCAGCTGGCGCGAGCTTCCGGTTTATTCGAGCCGCTACCGTTGGTCAGTACACTCGGTTTGTTGCGTCGTATCGTCTAGCTGTTCGGCAGACCCCAGCAGAGATACGCTGGTAAACAGTTTTGCGGCGGGGGTGTGTTCGGTCAACGCATCGGCAGCCAGCAAAATTGCAGCCGAGGTCCAGGTCGGTTTTTCTTCCGGCCACATAATATCCAGCACCATTTGATGACCCGTCCAATAAGCACCGTCTATATCGCGCCATTGATGCAACCAACTGTAGAGCGTCACCGCACGGGCATGATCGCCGGCTGCCAACAAAGCCATCACCAGTTCACAAGACTCTGCAACTGTGACCCAGGGTTCATCGGATACGCAGCGGCAACCCAGTCCCTGTTCAACAAACGAGGACCATTTTTTCTGCAAGCGCGCGTGCGCCAGCGGCTTGGGCACGACACCTGTTAAGACTGGATAAAACCAGTCCATTGAAAAACGCGCCTTGCTCTCCCAAGTGCGGTCAAAGCGCTCCGGATGATGACGCAATGCGTCGCCCAACTTGCGTCGCGCCTGCAACCAGTCGCTTTTATCGATACCAAGTTGAGTAGCAATGTTGTAAGCGCATTCCAGGCTTTTATATATAGAGCAGCAGCCAGTCACCAGCGCGTCTTCCTTGGCTTTGCCGCTTTTGTCTACCGCCCAGTGAATATCGCCATACTCGGTTTGCAGGCGCAGTACAAAATCGATTGCGGATTCGACCACTGGCCACATATAGGCCAGAAAATCTCGCTTGCGAGTGATTAAATAATGATGCCAAACACCGGTGGCAACATAGGCAACGAAGTTCGTTTCCCGGTGCCCGCTTTCATCCGCTACGCCATCTTTGTAGGAAGCCCACCAGCTGCCATCGTCGAGCTGTGTGTTGGCAAGCCAATTGTAGGCCGCTCCAGCGGCTTCGTATTGGCCCGCGATGCTTAACCCCATCGCCGATTCGGTATGATCCCATGGGTCGGCGTGGCCGCCGGCGAACCACGGAATACAGCCGTCGTCTAACTGGCTGGACAGGATAAAATCGACCGTAGGACGCAGATAACGCTCGGGATAAAAGCCGCGCGATACCAGTAAGTGAATCATAGGTACCCCTTCCTAAAATACATAACGACGCTTTTGCCCATCACTGGGTTAAGCAATTTTTCCAGCGTACGGGTAAGCCAAGGCCGGTCCATCAGGTCCCAAACTAGAAAGCGATGATACGTTTTCACCAACCAGGACTTTTCCTGTCGGTTCCAAAACAGGCATTTCAGCCACCAAAACGGTGCGTGCAAGGCATGCGCCCAATGTTTATGGCAATAAGCAAACCCTAATTGTTCAATTTGCTGGCGTAATCGGCCGGCCTTGAAAATACGCAGATGACCACCCACGTTGGCGTGATATTCGTCGCTGAAAGCCCAACACAGCCATTCGGGCCAAAAGCGCGGAACACTGGCGACAAAGTGGCCACCTGGTTTCAGCACACGTTCTATTTCGGTTAGCACGGCTCGATAATCTGGAATGTGCTCGAGCACTTCAGAGCAGATAACTTTGTCGAAGGTATTGTCCGCAAACGGTAAGTGCAGCGCATTTGCCTGCGATAGACCAAAACTCCTGGCGTCACTATCGGGCTGAGCAAATGGTTGAAATTTTTCCTGCGTGGTTTGCAAATCAGCAAAACTTAAATCGACACCAAAGGAGTGTACGTCGGCTTCCTCGTAAGCCGATATCACGTGCCGACCTTCGCCACAGCCAAGGTCAAGCACTGTGTCACCCGCTTGCAAGCCAAATTTTTCAAAATCAACGGTCTGCATGGGCCAATACTTGCTCGTAATAATCGGTTAATGTGTGCGCCACAACGCGCCAGCTGAATTTGGCAAGAATTCGTTCGCGCCCACGTTGTGCCAGTTCGGCGCGCTGGGTCGGATTGTTCAGCAAAGCCGCAATCGCGGTGGCCAGCCCCTCTGCGTCGGCTGTCGGCACAATCACGCCGGCGTCCCCTACCACTTCGGGCAAGGCACCACCATCGGTAGACACGACCGGCACGCCACAGGCCATCGCTTCACCTGCAGGTAATCCGAAACCCTCATAAATTGATGGCACCACCGCCAATGTTGATGCCGCATAGCGCTCAACCAGCTCTTGAGTGGTAATGCCGCGCTCAAATCGCAACTCTTCACCGAGATGCAAGCGACGAACAAGTTTTTCCGTCTTGCCGCCTGGTTTCGGTTTGCCGATGACCAAGAGCTGCAAATCAGGAAACTCCTTACGCAGAATCACGAAGGCTTTAAGCAGAAAGTGCAAACCCTTCAGTGGCTGGTCAGCCGAAGCGGTCGCTATCAAGCGGCGCTCGGCGCGTGGTACTTCCGGGCAGGGCTTGAACACCTCAGTGTCGATGCCATTGTAAATAAGTGCGATAGCGTCGCGGTCGATAGCAAACGCCTTGGCAATATCGGTGCGCGAACAGTCCGAAACGGTAATAACATGTTTGAGCCGGCGCACAACGCGTGTTTGCATCCGTAAAAAAGAATGCCAGCGCCGTATCAATAGCCGTTCCCACCAGCGGTGGCTGGCATTTAGGGCAATTTGGAGGTCACTGGTAATCGGGTGGTGCACCGTCGTTACCACGGACAGGCCCATCTCCTGCAGCTGCAATAGTCCACTGCACAGACTTTGATTGTCATGAATCAGATCGTATTGCTGGCCATGTTGGCGTAAATACTTAACAACGCGCAGCCCAAAACTGTACGGCTCGGCAAAACCACCAGTCAACTTGCTAAACCATTCAACAATATTTGCCATCGAGCCGAGATGGCGCGGCCGCAGCGAAAATAGACCATTCGCATACAGATTGAGCCCAGGCATTTTGATCAGACGCACGCCATCAACCACATGTGGGTATGGCTCACCGGAAATAACATCGACACTATGACCAGCTTCCAGCAAGGCCTTGCTAAGATAGCGGATATAAACACCTTGCCCGCCGCCGAACGGATCGCTGCGATAGCCCAATAAGCAAATACGCAATGACCTGCGCGGCGCTTCGGCAAGCGACAGTATATCGGCCACTGGCTGCTGACCAGTGGTTAATATGGACTCGGCGATTGTCATAGAATAGGTAGTGCTCGGTTTCGGGTTATTGTTACGCTGCAACACTGTTAGCTACTCATTTTTAAGCCGTGTTGAGTCCTGAACCCGCTTTGTATTGGGGTTTGTGTAGGTCTAAGCAGACAAAGTCAAAATGAGGAGGCGCGATTGTACCCATCGAGGGCAAGAAAATCCAGCCGCTCCAATACGACTCAATAAGCGAAGATGTGGGCAAAATAGCGCTTTTTCAAGTAAAATAGCGTAAAATTTGTTGTTGAAGAACTATATTAACAGGATGGCAACTAATGCCTGATAGCCATTACAAAGGCATCATACTCGCCGGCGGCTC
>JBPCXM010000764.1:0-2805 GCA_051008535.1 Pseudomonadales bacterium
AATATAGCGCGTCTATTCTTTTTCTTGACGCACAATCCCATCGCCTTGAGAAGTATGCTTTGCCCATCCTGGCTCGCAATGAGCACATTGCTCGGGACACCGCGCGGCGTACATTTCACATCGTGTATGCCCAAAAAGGCGATATTGTCGCGTTGCACATATCGCCTTTGACCAAGGCTTAACGACACGCTGGTTTTTCTGAACCGGCGGCGCGTGAGCGATCGGATGTTGGCAATGAGGCTGATACGAATTCTACTGTCTCAGCGATCGACAGCGAAGGCAAAGCACGGTCACTGCGATACAGCGAATATGGGCTCTATCCTTAATAAATCGTTTGCTGCCGCCCGACACTTGTTCGATCGCAAGATGTACGCGTCGACGCTTGCAACGGTTCCGCGATGCCGTCCATACTAATCATCGACCAGATTCAGCGCCAGAAGAAAGAGAATTCAATGGGATCGCCAGGCTTTGAGTACTTTGTCTATTTCTTATTACTACTCTTCGCGGCCTTTGGTCTACAACAGGCTTGGTTCACATTCACTGTGCCTGGTCGAAGATCAAAACTTGCGCGCTATCGTGATTCTACGCAGCTGCTACCGGAAAGGTTTCTTTTAAAAACCATCGACGATGCCGGCACCGCAGGGATCATCGCGCCCGTCTCGCATCTATTATTTGACAAACGCAAACGTATTCGAGATGCGTCTGTTAGACTATTTCGAAATCTCGACCCGCGTATGTCTGCGTTCATACACAGATGCTGTCAAGAAATCATCCATGGCCGAGTAGACCCCATCGTTCCAGGGTTGGAGCATGACTCCAATCGTACTGATCTGCGTTTAACCGCCTGGTATATGCTAAGGAGCACGCTGGAAATGTCGGATGTGCAGATTGTGTCCGAGCTCGAAAGCCACGGTGCAGAATGCAAAGACGCAGTGTTTGGGAATCTGCTTGGGCGCTTTGAGGCCAAAAGATCGAACATCGCCGAACTGATCCAACAGTCGGTGGATACGCTTAATTCGGTGTGTGAATCTCCAGATTGGCTGCCGGAACTGTTGCAACTGTTCAACGCCCACTATGTGACGGATAGTAAGTGGTTCGTCATCTATAACTGCGTGTGGCGTGCCGGAGCCACAACGGCGAGCGTTCTACTGCTACCCGGGAACAGACATGTCATTAGCGAAGGCGTTTGCTCGGCACTTTATAAGCTGGGTTTTGGCGTTGAGTTGAAGGACGTTATCGCGCATGAGCTGAAAAAACTTCGGCCTGAGATGGTGAAATTTACACACATACCGGACCATGTGCTCGAAGAAACCTGGGCTGCGCAGAGACAATTGAAAGCGTTCAACTTTTGGATAGACCGTGCGACGGACTATGGCGTTGCTGACGACAAAATACTTGAGGACTGTTTCAACTGTTCAGCGCCAACGGATCTATCGCTGTACGTTTTTGGCGGGCTAAAATACGAGCCGCTCGCAACGAAGCTTGTTTATAGCATCGCACACAACAGGACTGCGAATCACGAAGCAATACTAATTGAGGTGCTCAAACAGCAAATCGATGGAAAGGCGCTAGGCGCTGTATTGCGTGGTTTGCGTTTTGAACCTGAGGCCAGATTTGTGCTTTCGGTGATCGAAACGGTTTCGATGTTGGGCAATGACGCGTTGTTGGACCGAGCACGAACGCTCATCGGAAACCTGCCGGACTTTGATAAATCACTCCACTATTATCGAACTCCGAAAACGCTAAAAGCAAATCTTCAAGTTGCTATCGACTTCATGCAAGCGAGGGGCCAGCTCATTCGTAAACTTGAATACAAGGATGAACCTGCCTTTGTATTTGGTTGCATGCCTAACTGGGTGAAAACGAGAGAGGACTGGCAGGATGAATCGACGGTCGTCAAAGACGATCTATCCGTGCAACCCATCGCGAATGTCGGGGCAACGGCATATCTCTTTCATTATCACGGTCGAACCATTCCCGTGTTTGAGCGCGGTGCGGTTCACTGCTTTCCGGGTGTACGCCATAATTCTCGTAAAAAGCCCATCATTTTTTTTAACGATGAACACGGGACACGCAAAAGAGCCCGTGAATTTTCCATCGACCAGCATCATGTTCTAAGTCGTTAGAATTTGGACCAGTGTAATGGCACTGATAGCCTCGTTGACAATCGCGATTGCGCCGATGCCCACTCTAGCAGAGTGGCAGGATCGTCGGCTTATGGCCGGTTCTACCAGTTCACAACCTCCTTCAACGAGCCGCTTGAGCGGCGGCTATCGCTGGAGAAAAGAGTCGTACGCCCTACCCCACCTATTCGGCAGCAGCTAATCCCAACTTTTGCCAGTAGTTAAACCCAAATAGGAAAAGCTTAACCCGGTTTGCTGTCACCGCTTAATAGCCCGACGTTTCCAACGCGTCGTGCCACTAAAGAAGGGATGGTTACAATTGTATCTGTCGCTACAACGATTCGTCTTCGGCATCCTCCGAATAGAGCGCATCTGAGAGTACCTCATCAGCTTTCGATAGCACGTCATCGATCTTCTCCAGCGCCTCCATTGAACGTATCACCCGATTGCGAATTTCTTCGATTTCCTCGTGGAATCGCTCAAGTCTGTCGTGTGTGGTTTCATCGTAAGCGAACTCAAGCGCAGGTTTCGCCAAGCTATGCGGGCGATCTAATGCCTGGAGCAGATTAGCGTTTGATGCACTGCCAGCGAGATCACCCATCAGGAAAAAGTCGTGAGCATCCAGCTCATCGACAATGTCGTCGTACTGTTGCTCTGTGATAGACATGATTTGTTACCCGTA
>JBPCXM010000765.1:0-4013 GCA_051008535.1 Pseudomonadales bacterium
CAGATGAACATTACCAGCGGCAGGCTATCGTCCCAGATACGCCAGAGCGCGTAGCGGTAGATTCTGGATTTTGAAAGCCTGGCCTGTTTGACCATTTCATGGAGCGTTCACAGCATCTTCGTTCTCGATCAGCTTGGTAATAATCGGGATAAACATTTCATCATCAGTTGTGATGCCGCCGCGAATTGGGCAGGCATCGCAGCTGCCGTCACCGGCGCAGGGTGAGCTGTCACAACTAGCGTCGTCATCGGCGCTACTGCAGGGTTCACCCACCCGCCCCTCAGCACAAGCCGTGGGCACACAGGCCGTGCGCGCGGGGATGCGTGACAAGCGCCTGACCGTTTCAACATTGAAGGAACCATCCGGGTTTAAGCCATTGTTATACTCGGCGCAATATTCGATCGTTCGCTCAGCGGGATCGGCAGAGTCGAATAGTAACGGTGGAATAAAGCGTTTGCGTACCGGCTCGTCATAATTGTAGCTCTCGTAAATGCGCTCTCCGGTGCTAAGTAGGTCCATGGAAAAGTAACCACCGCGTTTATGCGTGTGTGAGCTCAAATGGAGCAGTTCGTCGCCTTGATCAAATTCGTACGTGTTGCACACAGTGCGCTTGGTAAATGGAGGGATACCATTCGGTTGAAAGATATTGGCCGTGTACAAAATGGTATTCTGTTTAAAGCGCAAATCGTCGGCGAAGTAAAAGTTTCTCCACACGCGATGCACGGCGTCTTGCGTCGTCAGGTTAAACGCGTGCGAGTTCCAGTAATAAATTCCGTGTGAAGGTATGGTCACGTAATAGCCGGGCTCATCGATACCGCCGCCTACCCCGGCATTTGCCAGGCCCGCCCCCTGGGCGCTGGAGGGGCCGTAGCCTCGACAAGCGATGCTATCAACTACCTTGCTACGGCACATACCAGGCCCGCAGGCGTTTAAATTCAACGGGTCGCAGACCTCGCCGGTCAATTCTCCGCTATTGGGTGAACAGCTCCAGGTGCCAAATTGTGGTGCGTTGATGTCTTCTGTGGGCACGCGCGGGTACATGAGTATCAAATGGTGCGTGAATGGGTCTTCACGGGTTTCGTCGCCGCGAATGTAAATATTGTCACGCGATTCGTCCAGGTATTGCTCCGGTACCTGATCACGGAAATCATAATAAGCGGCGAAACATAGTTCCCGCTCTTGCTCCGCTAAAATCTCATGCGGTGGCATACGCATTTGTACGCCCTTGTCGGGCGCCGGCGGGGGCAATGGTTGCACGCCGACTGCCTCCGGCTCCGGCAGGCAAACCCCTAGTAGCCGTTCGATTTCATTTTCGCCGCGGCCAATAAAATCTCCTATTGAACCCTCTTTTGGCGCACCCGCCTCTATCCACCAGCGTATGGCCTCCAGTTGCGAGGCAGAAATCGCATTGCCCGCGCTAGGCATGGGGCTGCCACTAATGGCGTAGCTGCCAGGGAAGGTTTTCTCCGCCAGCTTCTGGTACAGGAAACTCTCGGCCGGCTTTTTCGGTTTCAGCCGCACATGAGAACTGTTAGTAGACGGTACATCGAGTAAATTTTCGTAGGCCACTTCGGGACGTAGATCCAACCCACCGGACTGGGCCTCGCCATGGCACAGCGAGTTGGCGCAGCCGGCTGCCTCAAACACCGTGGCTTGAATAGCTTCAAACGTACTGTCAAAGCTGGGGCAAAAATCCGACGTCTGCGGTTCACCAACAATGAACGTATCGATGCCGTGGAGCGTCCAGGCATTATCGCCATGATTGTGTAGATGGAGGACAATTTCGTCGCCGAAGGCAACGTCGGCGGTCAGTGCGAACTTTTCCTTATACAGCTTTTGCGCGGATGGAATATCAACAACCTTATCAAACACCGTATTGCCACCGATAGTCACCGCCACATGAGCCGTGGATGGTGCATTAAAGTTCAGCTCGCTGTGGCTCAAGCTTACTTCAACTTCTTGCCCTGCCGTCAATTGCAGCAGGCTTTGCTGTGTCAGCGACAAGTAATTGCAAAACTCACTACTGACCTCCAACTCTCCGTCTTCCACTTCCCAACCGTTACCCGCCGGGCAGCTAACGCTTGCCGGCCGGTGGTCTGACAAGGAATCACGCACACGAGTTTGCAGATCCCAGGCGTTTTGATTAATAAGCGACACGCGATTCAACACGGGGGTGTATAGCTCGTCATTGAGCCATGCCATGAATTTGGCCTTTTCGTCCGGCGTTAACTGGGGAGCCTCGAACGACGGCATAGTGCCATTTTCAAGCGAGGAATAAATGGCGGACCTGAAGGCGTTGACGTTGTCAACCCCGATCAAAGAAAACGGCGCAATGCGATCGGTATCATCGCTATGACAACCGTTGCATTTGTTTTTCATGATCGGTTCGATATCGTCGGCGAAGGTGACCTTGCGTGGCGCTGAGCTAATAACTTCGGCGTCTGCTTGCGGCGTTACCCCGGGCTCTAGCGGCTCCGGATTACCACTATTGCCGTCGCAGGCGGATAAAATCAAACCCAGCGACATCGCGATAATCGTTTTGCTAACGAACGCTGTTGGTTTCATACGCTTGTTACCTGTTTATTTATTTCCGGCACGGCATGTTCGGCTGGTTTTCAATTAGCAGCACAGTCCGAATGCCAACAAGCGATTACTCTACGAAAATACGCAACCGCGCTTCTGCTCCTATCGCATGATGATCAGGTGCTCGCAAACTGATGCGGAACTCGTGTTCCCCTGGCGGCAAGTCTGCCGGTAAGGTGTAGGATAGGCTTTCGGTCCAGGCCGTTTCATGCTCCGCGGCATCATCCTCTGCATCAAGGTAGAGGTGATAGTGCCCCGCTTGTACACTACTGTGGTCACCGCCATCATCATGCCCACCGTTGTTATGGCCAGCGTCATGGTTACCATCGTGGCCATGATCCTCGGGCGGTACGAGCTCGAAGTTGCTGAATGCAAACTGCAGCGTCAAGCTCTGGCCAGCACTAAACGTGGTATCGGCCTCCGGTGCGACGATACTCACTGCCGGCCTTTGCGCTTGCACCGAGTCTTCATTGATCACTAGCTTGGTGATCAGCGGAATAAACATTTCATCGTCGCTGGTCGTTCCCATGCTGATAGGGCAGGCGTCGCACATGCCGTCTCCCGCGCCAGGTGAAGAGTCACAGCTGGCATGGTCTTCGCGGCCCGCGCAAGGCGTGCCCACTTTACCTTCCGCACAGGCAGTTGGTCCGACGGGCAAGCAGCGCGCGCCAAAACCGGAATTTGGCGGCGCGCGGCTAAAGCGTTTGACCGTCTCCGGATCCAATGCCCCGTCAGCGCGCAATCCGTTGGTGTACTCGGCGCAGTAGGTTAAGGTCCTTGCTGCTGGATCGGATGAATCGAATTTCAGCGGTGGATCGAAGCGCTGCTTTACCGGATCATCATAGGTAAAATTCTCGTAGATGCGCGTCCCATCCGGCAGATCAATTGAAAAATAGCCGCCGCGTTTGTGCGTGTGCGAGCTGAGCTCCAGCAACTGATCGCCTTCGTCCATTAAGTACGTATTGCAGACTGTTTGCTGGGTAAACGGCCCAACTCTTCCCGCGGGCTGATAGATGTTAGCAGAATAAGCGTCTCGTTCCTGGCCGAAACGCAGATCGTCCGTGAAGAAGAAATTCCTCCAGACATGATGCACCGCATCCTGCGTGGTCAGGTTGAAGGCATGCGAATTCCAGTAAAAAATACCATGTGACGGTATGGTTTTAAAAAAGCCCGGCTCATCGATGCCGCCGTCAATGTTATCATCGCGACCAGCCGACGCGGCACCGTCGCTGGGGCCGAAGCCCGTACAGGCGATTTTATTTTCGATCCGGCTACGGCATTGGCCCCAGGCGTCGCCGCCACAACTGTCTTTTATGACAGGATCACACGGATCACCGGCGCGGGGTGTATCGGATGCGCAAACCCATTCGCCGAACGCTGGGTCGTTAACAGCGTCCGCTTTCAACTCAGAATCAAGCAACACCAAATGG
>JBPCXM010000766.1:0-10662 GCA_051008535.1 Pseudomonadales bacterium
GTATGAGGATGACCTTGAAAACATTCGAACAAAGTTCGGCTCTTTCGAACAGCGACTCAGCGACAAGGTGACACTAGAAGACACGCTAAGCAGTATGATTGATGTTCTTCTCAAAGCGGAGCGATCAGACCCGGCATTTTCTGCATTAGCAAATGCAACCAGACTCATTCCGGAACTGCATGAAGCCGATTCCGCACACGGTCAAATGATATCCGAGAGTATTGCGGCATTGCTAAAGAAGTTAGGTTCCAGTTGGTCAATGAAGAAACTGCGAAGAGTGTCCTTATACCTCTACTGCGTCAATTTCGGCTCGTGGCAGTATCGCGAGATCACCGACGGCGGGAATGGCGAAAGCAGGAAGTGGGAAAAGGTGGCCTTGTTGGCGATTTTGCTACAGTGTTTTGAATAGCAAAATATGTGGCTACCGAGACCACAAAATCTGCTGGGGCAGCCTGACTAGGGGTCCATTGCAGGAGAGGGTCAAAAGTCACGTTAAGGAGACCGCGCCAAACCGCGGGCAGTCTACAGGGCGTTTTGAGCAATAATGCGGTGATTGGCCGGCCTTAACGTCTTCAAACCACGTCTGCCCACTGACAGAGCGTCCCGTCGCGCGATATTGCCTCCGGTTTGGCGGGGTCTCCATCCGCCGGATGGGCGCGACCAGTGACGACGGTCGTACACTGCAGCCTCGGGACATTCGTGCGGTAGCAGGGCCTGCCCTGGATGAGGAAGCCTGGCCTTTCATGAATCGACGCTCTTCCGACATGTAGAAAACAGGATGTGCAGGTAAACCACACCGTCGAAGCTGGAACGACCAGGGTAGTCATTTGTAGTGACACAAATACTTGAAACGACCGAGTGGGATAGTGTTCCCACCAAGTTGCAGTACCTGGAACGATAACCCCGACTCAGGAACCAATGAAGAAGATTCGAGAGATGATCGCCAACGGCGAAACGCCACGCTTTGAGACTGTTGAAGGTGATAACCTTGCAAAGGGGTGGGAGGTATTCACTGGCTGACCACGAGCAAAGTTTCGAATGGTGGCGCTGAGCTGTCACGAGAGCATCAATAACCCCATGGATGCATATCAACCATTGCACAGATTATTCGCACAAGTTATTGAATCTTTGAGCGCCGCGCCCTCGGATTTAATAATGCTCAACCTCGACCCACCGGGTTTTTGATGCACTCGCATTGAAACAAGTGCAAGATTTACCAAGCGACTGATTTCGTGACGTGAATGAGTTTTTTGACCACACGGGTACTACCAAATCGTTTTCACGTGTTCGTATTGTTGGATTTTATCGTCCGCCGTGACTAATGGAACCGACAACTTGCGCGCCGTGGCCACTATCATTCTGTCTGCTGGATCTTTGTGAAACCTACCTGGCAGTTGGGTCGATTTCACGCCAATCTCATTGTCAACGGGCATAAAGCGAACACCGTCAATGCGAGCAACTTCGTCGAGCCAACTGTCAACGTCCATGCTCAAGACCAATCGCCCGCGGCTAATCAACATGGCGACCTCCCAGGCGGACATACTCGACACGATGACCTCGCCGCCATCTTTGAGCGTTTTGTTGATGAGTCGCTTGGCGCTTGCCGACAGCTGAGCGGAACCGTCCACCCACCAAATCAGAGTGTGGGTATCCAGCACGATCATGACAGGGCATCCCACTCGTCATCCGCTATCGCCTCGGTCGGGTCGGTGTACGTTACGACGCTACCCGTGAGTTTTTCCAATGGCGTTTTATGATCGCGACGGAGTTTGCGAATCTCCAGCGTCGGTTTACCGCGATCGGTGATGATCCGAGGTTTTCCGGACTGTTCGATGTCGCGCAGCACGGCCAGCGCGTGGGCTTTGAATTCTGTTTTTGAAATAGGTTCGCTCACGACGTGGCTCTCCATCAATGACGATAACGTACAGTCATTATACAATACATCTGACCATATGATATAGTCATTTTCTACAGACGGTCGTTTTTCGAGCCCCTGCGTGATGCTCCGATTGTTCTATAAGGGATCTTATAGAACATACATCCTTGCGGATGGGCAAATAATAGTCAATTCACAGCCAGGCAAACAGCCAGCATGAGCAGCGAATTCGAGCACACCTTAGCGTCCAAAGAAGCGCTGTCGCGCACCCGCCGCGACACGGTGTCGATGCGCCGTGATTATCAGCCCACTGAGCAACCGCCGACGGTCACCACGACCACGCACAAAAAGGGTCGCACACCGACAAAATGTACCGCTATCGCGATCGGCTGTTGGATGCCGTGCGCGGCAAGATCGATACAGACGTATTCTTGCGGTTAGACGAACGCAGCCACGTGCGACTCGGCAGCGTCGCGCCCAATACGGAAATCAATCAGTACGCGGATCTGTGCGGGTATGTGGAGTATTGCGTTAGAGAACAGCTGACGCCGTTGCCGGTGTCCGACCATGGCTTGGATGCCTACCTCAGCCATCGCATGGCCGACGGGGTGAAACGCAGTACCCTGGACCGCTGCATCGCGAGTCTCGCCACGTGGCACAAAGTCATGGAGTGGGACGATCCCCGGTCGTCGTTCACCGTGCAGGCGCGTATCGACAAGTTGCGCCAATACAGCGCGTCGCGTCCGCAGCAAAAGGAAGGCTTGCGCGCCCTGCACTTGGAACAGGCCATTGCGGCGCACGACCCAGCGGTGCTGCGTGATGCGGCCGACCTCGCCCTGCTCTTCACCGCCTTTGAGACCTTGTGTCGGCGCAGCGAACTGGCCGCGCTGGCCTGGACCGACCTCACCGTCGAACCCAGCGACGGGTCGGGGCTGCTCTTTATCGCCGATTCCAAAACCGATAAAGACAAAGCCGGTGCGGTGCAATACATCTCGCCCGTAACCGTGCAGTTACTGCAGTACTGGCAGCGCCAAGCCGGGCAATCGAAAGGCGCGCTCTTCCGCGGCATCTACAGCGATGGGCGTCTGGGGACCCGGCTGAGTCACCTTGGGGTCGCCCGCGCTTTCAAACGCATTGCGAAGAAAATCGGTATCGACCCGGCCGTGATCGCCGGCCATTCCACGCGCGTGGGCGCGGCGCAGGAAATGGTGGAGCAAGACATCGATGCGGCCAAGATCATGCTGGCCGGCCGTTGGAGCAGCCTGAAAATGGTGACCCGCTATGCGCAGCGCATCAACGCGAAGAAGGGCGGCATGGCGGAACTGACCCAGCAGTTGGGCTGGCAGCCGGACAACTTATTGGAGGACTTTTCCAGCGAGAATTGATATCTGAAACCTGTCGACCGGTGAGCGGTCTTTGCGGCATCGACTCCTCCACTCCTCCAGTCCTACCGTTTTGCGGTAGACTAGCCGCAGGAGAAAAAGAAGAATACAGGCGATCGCATGCAAACACCCGCTGTTTTAGACAGACGCCTTGGCCGAACAGAGTCTATCTACTGGCTGCTCGATCAACTCTATTGCCTTAATTTCGTGGTGTTCGCGGAACTCGAAGGCGCGCTGAATGAACATGACCTGCAGGCCGCGCTGGATATCGCCCAGCAAGAAAATCCGGTATTACGATCGCAGATCGCGATAGACGATGCAGGGCAACCCTGCTTCACGCCGGCATCGGCAAAGGAGCGGCCGCTAATGCTGCAAGCACGCGGCCTACGCAACTGGCGACGCCGTATCGAGGCCGAGTTAGTCACGCCCTTCGCGCAAAATAATGCGCCACTGGCCCGCTTATTGTGGTTTCAGGGCGCGGGCAAGAAATCTGTCGTCGCAATGATTTTCCATCATTCGATCGCCGACGGAAAATCCGGCGCGCATGTTTTGCTTGATGTGTTGCGCCGAGCGACGGCACAGGACCGGAACCTTCATCTAAAAGCAGCTCACCCGTCATCACAGCAGCTTGATTTGATCAAGGACAAAGGCCTTGCCGCGGGTAAGCTGAAGGAGATTAAGTTCTGGTTGGGCAAGGGCAAGGATGTGTTGAAGTTTGCCGAGCAGCTCCCGGGTTATGATATGCAACCGCGGGACACAAGAAAGATTAAAACACTGCCATTCGCAATTCCCGCGAAGACCAACGCGGCGCTGCTGGCGGTGTGCCGGGACAGGAGTACGACCATACACGGTGCGCTGGGTGCCGCCCTCCTGCTTGCGATCAACGACGAATTCGAGGAAGAGAAAGCCCGGTTTCTAGGGCTAAACTCGCTCGCCGATTTGCGCAACATACTGAAGGGGAACTTAAGCGAGCAGGATCTTGGCTTGTACATAGCGACGTTGACGACCGTGCATCGACTCGGCAAAAGGCCAGATTTCTGGCATCTGGCACGGGAAATTCCTAGTCACCTTAAGGCGGTTATGAACAGCGGCGATGCCAATCTCATCAACGGTATCTATACCGAAATGCCGCTGTTTACATCCGATATAAAGGGGGCAAGACGCGTGCAGAAAATCGTCGCGCTGGCGCCACCGTCTTCAATGCTCACCAATATAGGCAGAATCAAAGAAGTACCGTTGGGTGAAACGCTGCGGATACGATCGCTGGCCTTTGCGGTCTCGCCGCCCGCCCAGCAACCCATGTGTGTGACGGCAGCCAGCTATGGCGGCCAAATGTATCTCAATGTACTGTACGATCAATGTAAATTGGAAGATGATCAAGTGCGGCGGATTGCTGAAAACATGATGTCTCGCTTGTTGCAGGAGGCATTCGAACAGTCCAAATAAAAGCCGACGGTCAATGTCCACATAGTCAACCAACATGTGTAAGACTGCCCCCGTTTTGTCCTACTCTCCCTCCAGCAAGCACTGTATATTTTAATTGACAGCGTCAATTGACGCTGTCAATATACGTCAATGCCCAAAATACTGACTCACACTGATGTCACCTTATTCCGCCAACGTCTGTGCGATCTTGCCCTAAAGGCCTTCGCAGAACGCGGGCTAGAGGGTATCAGCCTCAGGGGACTGGCGGCAGATGCCGGCTGCAGTCGGACCACTCCCTATCGCTACTTCAAGAATAAGGCGGATATTCTCGCCGCAGTCCGACAATCAGAATTTCAGCGCATGGCTGACACGGCGGAACGGGCTGCACAGAACGAGAGCAACCCGGACAAGAGGCTGCTAGCGCTGGCGAGGTCTTATCTCCAGTTTGCCATAGAAAGACCAGACGCCTATCGCGTGATGTACCAAGTCGTTCAACAGGACGAGCAGCGCTATCCGGATTTGGTCAAACAGATCAAGCGCGCGCAACAACCGATGCTATCCGCGGTCAAGGCAGCGATTAAGTCGGGTTCAATCCATGGTGATTCACTCAACATTGTGCATGTGCTTTGGGCCGGTATGCACGGCCTGATATCGCTGCACCTGTCCGATAAGTTACACATGGGCAGAGACATCGAAGAACTGGCCGAAGTCATGGTTCGATCGCTGAGTCGCGCCGTCGCAACTACACCTTCAACTCAGCCTGCCACGCGCAGGACACGGAGTCGCAAATGATGACCGAGCTAAAAGCACCATCACTGACAGCCATCGCCGGAGAGGGGCTAGGCGCGCTTGAATTTACCAGGCTAACCGCGGCGCTACCGACACTCGCACTGCAACCCAGGGGCAATGGCGAACCGGTGTTGGTGCTGCCGGGGTTTGGCGCCAGCAATGTTTCAACGACGCCGTTACGCCGCTATTTGTCCTGGCTGGGCTACGACGTGCAAGGCTGGAGTCTGGGGAGGAACACGGGCAATGTGCATGAACTTCTGCCACAAGCGGCCGACCAGGTGCGACGAATCAGCACTCAGCACAAAAGCTCCGTAAGTATTGTGGGGTGGAGTCTGGGTGGCGTCATCGCGCGTGAGGTAGCGAGGGACTATCCCGAACTCGTCTGTCAGATCGTCACCATGGGAAGTCCGGTGGTTGGCGGGCCTAAATACACTAGTCTGGGCGGTATTTTCGAAAGGCGGGGTGCAGACCTGGACCAGATTGAGGCCACGATTGCAGCCAGGGAGAGCACGCCGATAAGTGTGCCAGTCACATCAATTTACTCAAAGCGCGATGGTATCGTCGGTTGGCAAGCGAGTATTGATAGGCACACTGCTCAGGTCGAGCACATTGAGGTTTGCACCACGCATTTGGGTCTTGGAATATCTCCTGATGTATTCAAAATTATCGCTAGGAAGCTTGCGGACTCTCGATCACAGACAGCGCGCTCATCTCAAACCGGCTGAATTGAGCCACCGTACTGCGACACATTCTCATCTGAAGTTACCAGTATGATGCCTTCTACACGAGCCTGCGCGACCAGGATACGGTCAAAGGGATCCCTATGGATCGAAGGAAGATTATCCAACGCGACCGCATGCCCGCTGCGCACGAGAGTAGGACAAACCGGGGGCAACCGCTGGCAAGGTAAACCTTATTTACCAGGCATCCTCAATAGTTTCAGCAGCTTTCGTCCGTATGTTCAACCAATAGGGGGAAGACCGCGCCCGGTTTGTCCTACTCTCGGTTACCGGAGATTCTGCATTTTCCCAGGCTCAAACCCACCGACCCCATTTGGATGACGGTCACATTAATTGAAGCGGAAATTCGCCGTACCCGGAACCAGAGTGGTCGAATTGTTGATCGACTCACCGAAGTACTGTTTCTGCAACTCCTCAATTACCACGTCATCGAAAGCGATGGTGGAATTGGTTTTCTTGCAGCGTTACACGATCGCCGCGTCCACCACGCGATCGCGCTCATTCATAAGGAGCTGAGTTTCGACTGGTCGCTACGTTCGCTTGGCGAGCAGGTTGGTATGTCGCGCGCGACGTTAATTCGGCACTTTGAGGATGCTGTTGGAATGACACCAATGAAATACATCGTCAGTTGGCGGGTTACGAAGGCTTATAATTTGATCAAACACACTTCCACTCCACTCGACCAGATCGCCAGGTTAGTTGGGTTTGCATCGGCGAGTACACTGAGTAAAGCATTTCAGCGTCACTACAAGTGCACACCAAATAAATTAATAAGGACCCATCAGCAAAGCTGAGGTAGGTATACAGGCTCGAGTAAAGCGAGCCTGTACATTTTCAACCTAGAGGATTTGGACACCAATCATCAGAACTGCTGCCCATGACACGAGATACACCGGCGTGCGTAGATACGGAATGCCAAGTGTATAGACGACAGCGTGAGCGACTCGCGCTATAAAGAAAATTTGCGCCCACAGTGCAATCGCCGCAAAACTGTCTTGTGCAGCGAGTTGCCCAGCGGCAATCACCACAACAGCAAATGCCGGCAATGTTTCAACCATATTGAGGTGCGCACGTTGTGAGCGTAGCGCCCACAGCGGTGGTTCGGGTTGCTCTTTTGGATACCCTAGCGGATAGTTGTTTAAGAACGTGGGAATGCCCCACGTGATCGCTCTAGAGAGGATATAAGGTGTCCAAAGTAGGACGGTCAACATACCGCTCAGGCCTAAAAATAAATATGCAGTTTCCATGATGATGTTCCTTTGTTACATTTTGATTGAGGTTTAAGTGTTAAAACTGTTGTTGATAGCTTCTAACGCGCCTTACGACTTAACCAATAGTCAAGACTGGTATAGCGGCCGCCGCCTGTGAAAAACAGCGAGAGCAGCATGATGAAATACGTGATGGCGAACTCGATGCCGTTATTCAGAATCGTCACTGGCCCCGAGCTTGTGAGCCAGCCGTAGTTACCGTGTTCTTTGAGAATTGAGATGACCTTCTGCTTTTTCTCGACAGCTTCCATAATTCGGTCATTGGCAAGCCAGCTCGATGCGTCTGATAGGGCAAGCCAACCGTTGTCCCAATGCACGGCAAACGCTGCGACTAACATCACAACCATGAGTGGCACTGCTATCAGACGGGTACCTAGACCCGCAATAAGCAATACACCGCCAAGTAACTCCGTGCCAACGGCAAGCGCGGCCATGAGTCCAGGAAACGGCAGTCCCAAACTGTGTTCGAACCACGAGGCGGTTCCTTCGAAACCCACGTATTTGGTCCAGCCAGATTGCAGCATGATGGGCGCTAGAAATAAGCGTAACGCCAGGGGTGCGAGTCCCTCTGCGTAGCGTGTCTTGTCAACGGTTTTGATATAGGTATTTTGTAGTGTGGTCATGATTCTGTTTGTATCTTTAAAAGTCGGTATGATTGGGTAAGACTCGTTCGACGATGTCTAAAAGAGCGTGACGACCGAAATAACTAAAGGGACAGCCGTCACGCCGCAACGACTAATGCTTACAAGGAAGCGGGGCTTTTGTCCTTGATCTTGCCCCACTTGCCATCAGCCGTTTTGATACGACCAGGGACATCTTTCAGCCACTCGCTCTGGATGCCAGCATCGAGATTGAGGTAAGTCTTGCCATTAACAACGCGCCATACTTCGGGATCGCCAATGAACTTCTTGCCAACAGACACGCCGAATGCGCAGTAACCGTTGTAGGCTGGAACGTACTTCGCAGGATTCGCTTGGAACGTTGCCATGTTTGCTTTGCTAGAAAACTGATAGGTCGCGCCATCGTGCACCGCAACGAAATTGCCGTTGCCACGTAGCGGTCGCTTATCGGTGTGGTAAGTCACAACATCATAGCCTTGCACGGCGGGTGTGCTGTGGCTGTAGTCCGCTGCCATCGCGTTGCCGCTTAGGCCAATCAAGGCAACGAGTGCCAGTAAGGTCGATTTAAAGTTCATCGTAAGATGCTCCTCTCTAGTGGTTAAGCGATGATTCGCTTGGATTTGCGGCGACAAACGGAAAATCAATCGCCGTCTGCGCCACGTGGTTGAAATAGTTCGTAAATAAGTTAATGCCGATATGGGCCAGGATTTCGACGAGCTCGGCATCCGTAACGCCGTTGCCGCGTAACGCTTCAAGTTCGTGATTGCCCACGTGACCGCGCTGGTTTACCACCATGGTGGTAAATTCCAGAATGGCATTGGTTTTGGCGTCTGATGCACTACCTGAAAGACTCAGTGTGACTTCGCTCTCCATGACCCCTGCACCTTTGGCCAGCAAGGTGTGCGCGGATGCGCAGTAATCGCAATCGTTCGCACCGGCGACCGTTAGCGCGATCTGCTCACGCGTTTGTGAGTCCAGCACGCCATAGCCCAGCGCACCGTTGAAGGCGAGAAAGCCTTCCAACACAGACGGAGACTGCGCCATCGTGGCAAAGATATTGGGTACGGAACCCATTTGTTGTTTGACCGTATTGAAAATAGCTTCGGCCAGTCCGGGTTGATCTGTGCTGATCGGTGCGATTCGTTGCATGTCGTTCTCCTGGTTTGATTTGCTTTAAAGTAAACAACTCTGTTTACTCGATGAAACGCAAGGTATACCGATCTGTTACCCATGTCAACACTTTATCGTGCGTTATTCCACAAAATATAGTAGAATATATCGAAGTCATCGGTTTTATGGCTTTAGAAAGCCACCCAATAACGAAACAGATCAGTTAATTAAAATGTCTCAGAAGCGCCAAGAACTCATCGATACTGCCATCCGGCTGTTTGCTCAGAACGGATTTCATAACACGGGTATCGATTGGATAGCCGAAGAAGCTCAAGTCTCAAAGAAGACGATGTATCACCACTTTCGATCGAAAGAGGAGTTGATACTGGCAGCGTTGAAACACCACGACGGGCTATTCAGAAATTTTTTTATGAAGTCAGTAAATCAGGTTTCAGAGTCTCCCTATGAACGTCTGCTCGGTATCTTTGACGTCGCTCACGCGTGGTTTTCTGACCATGAGTTCTATGGCTGCATGTTCATCAACGCCATTGGTGAATACTCACATCGGGACACACCTATTCGTAAGGCGTGCCAGGACTTCAAAGCGCAAATGGCCGGTTACGTTGAAGAACTGGCCATCTCTGCTGATATTGATAATCCTTCCGCCCTTGCCAATACGCTCGCGCTATTGCTTGAAGGCTCCATTGTTACCGCACAAGTTGCCGGTAAACCGGACAGCGCAAACACCGCAAAGCTCGCGGCGAAAGTGCTGATTGATAACGCAGTGCAAGCGCGTGACGAAGCCGTTTAAACAACTCGTCGCAGAGGTCCGATCCTGCACGCTGTGCGCAGGCGATCTCAAAGACGGCGTGCGACCCATACTGCAAGTACATCCTAAAGCCACGATTCTTATCGCAGGCCAGGCACCGGGTTCTAAGGTTCATGCCACCGGCGTGCCCTTCGACGATCCAAGCGGCGATCGCTTGCGGGAATGGATGGGCGTCGATCGAGACACGTTTTATGACGAACATCGTATTGCGATTCTGCCTATGGGTTTTTGTTATCCCGGCAAAGGTAGGTCGGGCGATTTACCCCCACTACCCATCTGTGCTGAGACCTAGCGAGACAGACTGTTGAAGGTAATGCCAAACATCCAACTCACGTTGGTCATTGGGCAGTACGCGCAGGCTTGGCATCTCGATCATCACGAGGAAAACCTGACTGAAACGGTGAGAGCGTGGTCATCTTATGGTAAAAATATCATGCCATTACCGCACCCCAGTCCCCGCAATAACATCTGGCTGAAGAAAAACCCCTGGTTTGAGTCTGACGCGCTGCCGAGTGTCAAAGAACGAGTCAGGGCCGCTTTACATTATGGAGAATAGACCCAAGGAGTCACACCCCGCGTCTACTCTCCTAGATACCGTCGATGCCGGTATAGTGATGCAGTCC
>JBPCXM010000767.1:0-9267 GCA_051008535.1 Pseudomonadales bacterium
TTTCAGTAATTCTGAGAAGGGGTTGTGGCTAATAGCCGATGGAATGGGAGGTCACGCCGCCGGCGAAGTTGCCAGTGCCATCGCCCGCGACACCATTGCCGAAGCCTTCGGTGGTGGCACGCCCTTATGTGATGCAGTGCAAAAAGCGCACAGCGCCATATTGCAAGCGGTAGACGATAAAATCGGGGCACCCGGAATGGGTTCTACCGTGGTCGCCCTGCAAAGCAAGAAGGATGGCTACGAGGTCGCCTGGGTGGGAGATAGCCGCGCCTATCTTTGGTCACCAAACGAACCTGAAAGTCCGCTCAACCAAATCACGACCGATCACTCTTACGTACAAATGCTACTCGCCTCCGGTGCCATAAAGGAAGAAGAAGTCGCCCACCATCCGGACAAAAATATCATCACCCAATGTCTCGGCGTGCAAGATATCGGGCAAGTAAAGGTCGATTCCGTGCACGGCAACTGGCAGCAAGGGCAATGGATACTCTTGTGCAGCGATGGCCTTAACGAAGAAGTCGATGACAACACGATTACAGAAATTCTCGCCCAAGCAAGCAACCCCGGAGATGCAGTCGACCAACTCATAGCGAGGGCGCTGGAGAGCGGCGGCCACGACAACGTTACCGTACAAGTCATCGCGGCGCCTAATTCCAGTAACGTGGAAACAGCAGAACTTGATTCCATCACCGATGGCACACAAAGAAATTATCTACTCTACGGTTTGTTGTGTGCAGCTTTGTTACTTCTCCTGTTATCGATTTTATAAGCGAGCCCTAAAAACCAGTCACCCTGTGGCCTAAGGAATTTGACAATGCGTTACCCGTCACTATGCCTACTAGTGACAGTAAATCTATTAGCGCTGCTGGGCTGCGCCCCCAAGCTCTCACCTGTTATCACAGTGCTCGAACCCGTGGAACGTGAACTAAGCGGCGCCCAAGCACAAACCCATCACATTGAACTCCCCGCCGATAAGTACTTCCGTATTGAAGTCGAGCAACTCGGTATCGACGCCGTCGTCGAAGTGCGCGATGCTGGGGGCCAGAGCATCGCGACTGTCAACACGCCCACCGCACGGGTGGGTAGCGAATCCGTATTGCTAGAAACGACAAACGCTGGCACTTACCAAGTGCAGGTGCAATCTAATGAGCATGCCAAAAAGGAAGGGCGATATCGGCTAACTATCAAAGAACTAAGCAATGAGACAGGCGACGATAAACGCCGCCTAAGAGCCGAAGAGGCAATGACCGAGGCGGCGCGGTTGAATTTTAAAATTGCCGGCTCGAGCGATTCGACAGCAATAGAAAAACTGCGGCTTGATGCGATAGAGCAGTACACGCTAGCCAAATCCACATGGGATCGCCTGGGCAATACGACGCAAACGGCTTGGGGACTCTACTACATCGCCTACCAATACTATGAACTTTTTGAGTGGAAGATGGCTGCGGCATTCGCCAATGAAGCGGCAATTAATTTCAGTGAACTAGACGAAAGATTAATGCTGGCTAATTCGCTGCAACTGCAAGGCATGTCTTTGATCGAGACCCACGAGCAAGTAGATTTTGACACCGCATTAAATAGATTCTCAGAAGCCCTGGAACTACAACGGGAGAACGGCAAGTTTTTTGATCAAGCTAACACAACTAATTACATTGGAATGGCTTATTTTCAGCAGGGCGAACTCACAAAAGCGCGCGAGAAATTTGTTGAAGCAGGCGAAATGTTCAACACGCTAGGAGAACCACAGCAAGCGATTTGGACATTGAATAATGTTGCGTCAATTGATCGCAGGACGGGTAACTACGCAAACGCTGTTGATACTTTTAAAAAAGCACTTGAGCTGCCAGAATCTGCCGAATACAAGCCGGAACGAGCCAAAATCTTTGATAACCTCGCAGACACGTACGCTGCCCTTGGCGATTTACAGGAAGCGCTGCTCACATACCGAGAAGCCTCCGATCTATTCGATGGCATGGGTGATCGCCTTGGAAAGGCAAGAGCGTTAAGCGGTACTGGTTTAACTTACGGTCGCTTGGGAAACTGGCGTAGCGCGCTAGATCTTTTCCAGCAGGCTCTCGCGCTGCAGCAAGGGCCCGCTGAAAACCGGGCGCTAGTAACAACCCAAATGAATATAGGCAATGCGCACCGTAAGCTCGGCCAAGCTGAAAAAGCACTAGAAGCGCACAATCGAGCGCTAAAAATGGCGAAACTACCGGTGGAAAAGAGCATAACCTATATCGAACTCGGCCGAGATTACGCGTTAGCGGATAATCATAACGCAGCCATCGATCAATTCGATATGGCTTTAGCGTCAGCCGTGGGGGATGAAGCCGCAACAGCACGGGCTCTTGCGCGGCAAGCACGCGGCCAACTGCTAGTCGAACAAGATATTGACGTCCAATCTGGATTGGCAGACCTGCAAGAAGCGCTGAATGAACATAGGGTGCTGCACTCAGAGGCTGGCATTGCACAGACCCTGCAAGCCATAGCACGCGCGGAACATAAGCTAGGCCGCGTAGCTAAGGCGATTGAGCGTGCGGCAGAGGCGCTGGATATTACTGAAGCATTGCGCATCCGTGTGGGGAGTCCAAAGCTACGCCAGTCATTCACCGGCTTGCAAAGTCCAAGCTACGAGTTGCATATCGCGCTACTGATGGAGTTGGCAAACTCTGACGGCAAAACGGCCGAACAAGCGCCTGACTATGCTGCGTTGGCACTTGAGGTGAGCGAGAGAGCTCGCGCCCGATCATTGGTAGAATTATTGACTGAGGCTCGCACGGATGACAAGCAGGGTATCGATCGCGAATTGCTGCAAAGCCGTAACGAAAAACGCCAGCAATTGGCTGGACTAACACACAGATTAGAAACCCTAGCCGCCGCAGGTAGTAGCGAAGCTACTACGGTCCAGAAATCATTGCGATCCGTTCAAGCGGATCTCGATATTATCGAGGCGAGAATTCACAAACAGAACCGCCGATATGCCGAGTTGACCCAACCTCAACATTTGAAGGCTGCGGATATACAAAGCTTACTGAAACCAGCTGAAACCGAAAATAGCAATACAATAATATTGGAATACTCACTCGGTGAAGAACAAAGTTTTCTATGGGGTGTGACCACTAATTCGATTGAAAGCTGGAATTTACCCGGAAGAGAAGAAATCGAGGCGGCAGCCCGCAAAGTTTACAATAGCCTTAAAACAGTTGATCTCGATAACGCATCCAGAAACGCGGCACAACACGCTAGCGCCAAACTTGCGGAGATGATCCTAAAGCCTGCGATTGGGCACCTCAAAGGGAAGCGCTTAGTTATCGTTCCCGACGGCGCATTGCAATATATACCTTTCGGTGCATTGCCGGTACCAGGACAGGATAATTCATCGCTCCAATTGATCGAGCAACACGAAGTCGTAACATTACCTTCGGCTTCTACTTTAACAGTGTTGCGGAGAGCAGAACAGAAGCGCGAACCGGCTACGAGGCCGCTTGCCATCTTTGCCGATCCGGTTTTCAACCGGCAAGATACCCGTTTTGCTGGGAACCCGCATGTCGAACACCATGCCTCGACGCGCTCCGCGGAACAACTCAACGCTAGTCGTCTGTCGCGTTTACCCGCTAGCGGCCGAGAGGCGGACGCCATAGCCAACCTGGCAGCGCCTGAGCCAATACTTAAGGCAACGGGTTTCACTGCAAACCGGTCCAACGTGCTCAATTCCCCGCTGACCGACTATCAGCGTGTGCATTTTGCCACACACGGGCTGATCAATACGCAATATCCAGAGTTGTCTTCGCTTGCGCTATCGGCATTCGATAAGGATGGGGCACCGCTATCGAGTTTTCTACGCCTGCACGATATTTACAGTCTCAAACTCAATGCCGATCTAGTAGTTTTAAGCGCATGCGAAGCCGCGCTGGGCAAAGATATTCGCGGTGAAGGTTTGATTGGGCTGACGCGAGGCTTTATGTATGCTGGCACATCCCGCGTAGTGGCAAGTTTGTGGCGAGCATCCGATACAGCCACTGCGGCGCTCATGGAAGAGTTTTACCGCCTGATGCTAAAGCAAAACTTAAAGCCCGCAGATGCATTGCGCAAGGCCCAACTGACAATTTCCGGAAAACGCAAATGGCGAGACCCTTACTACTGGGCTGGCTTTATACTGCAGGGTGACTGGCGCTAACAACAAGAATCAAATTAGTATGATTCGCCTTAGGAGACGCACATAGTGACCGACTTGAATCTTTATGAACATAAGCGGCATACTGTGGTTCGTAATCAACATCATGCGCGGCAATGGTCGACCCGCTATTTTTAGCCAATAAAGATTAGGAGATACACCATGAAAAGCATAACTCAAAACCCAAGGACTCATTTTGATGCTGTTGCAACAATTTTTGTACTAGCTGTGGCTATGCTTGGGCTATCGGCCTGCGGCCACACCCCTCCCAAGGAGGTTGCCGTCGGCGATCAGTTTCTAGGCAAACGCACAGTCAAAGTAGTCTACCAGGACGACCACGGAAAAAGTCGACATCGCGAAAGTACGCCCATTAACGCAGGAGATGAATTCGAGATCGTTAGGGAACCCGGCACATCCAATAAATTTAAATTCGTACCCAGCAAGAACTTTAGAGGCGACCCAGCTTGGGCTGATTTGCGTCTAGAATACCAGGCGGGCATTGACACCAACGAACCGGTGCCACTAATTGCGGAGATATGCGCACAAGAGCAATCTTCCGGGCAAACCGATGAATCTGCGGCAAAACAGGCGAAGCAATACGATTACATAAATGCGAATGTGCAAAACGATTTCCTCAACCTTAGTGGAAGAGGCTTAGAGTTCCTGGAAGGCGGTCCAATTGAGTTTAATGGCAGACCGCACACGATACATATTTTTCATATTTTGAAAATAGGTGCCGACAAAGTCAGTCTGGTAATCTTCTACTGCGATGCTGACAACTGCAATCACAAGGGCATGATTGATGCGTGATTAATGCTTAACTCAGTTGTAGGAACATCGATTAGAGAACAGTGACGGAGTGGCTTGCTAATTTGTCCCTTCGTCAACCTTCTGGTTGTTCCTTCAATTGCACCCTAAACGCATACTCCCCAACCCGCACCCAACTATCCGCGCCAGCCAAGCCCTCAATCCGAACCATATAATTCCCCTCTGAGAGTTTGGCTGAATTCAAACTCAGGGTCAGAAAGTCCATATGATTGCGCTCTAGTCCATCACTTTGCCAAACCACGGCTTTGCTTTGATCCAGCAATGTGGTCCGATAGCGATCATAAAGAACCTCATCCAAACCCATATCCATGGAGAGCACCATCCATTCGGGCTCAGGTGAAATACTAACAACATAATCCGGCTTGGCAGAGGCACTACGAGTTCTGGTAAGCTCAAATATCGAGGTGTTGATTTGCGGTTCGTACGCGCTGGAGGGCACATCGCGCTGTGAGAAAACTGTGATTGTTGAGAGTAAACAGATGCCAAGAAACAATGAGGCTGCGGTGGCATAATTCCAGGCCGGGAACACGCGGGGGGAAGCCGCACGGCCCGTGCCCTGCAAAGACTCATCCTGCGAGGCGTTTTGCTTAACTGACTGAGGGTGAATCTCCTGCAAAAGATTCTGCTCATCAGCGCGATGAAAACCAGCCAACATCTTTTCGCTCAGCTCTAGTTGATCAAGCACGCTTTGGTCATGTAAACACAACACCTCGAATTCATCGGCTTGCTCTTCACTCAACTTGCCTAAAAGATAGCGATCAATAATTTGGTTTTGTTCTACATAACCCGCGTTCATCAATTTACTCCTGCCATGCCGTTAGGCGCTGGGCTTCATTTGCATAGCCATTGGTTATGCGTTCGTTGCGAATAATTCCATCATTTAACTACCCTAAAGTTGCTACGCTTCTCATGCTTAAGCAGCAACTCCTTGAATCTTTCACGCGCCCGGAATATGACCCGGTTAAAGTGTTTGTCCGTCAAACCTAGCGCGTTACAAATCGATTGTTTGTCTTCCTCGTCTAAATAAAATCGTAGCAGCAGTTCACGATCACGCTCCGAACGTAATTCGTCTAACAAGCCGCGCACCATTTTCGCTTGCTCGTCGAGCATGGTGGCCTCGCTTTGCGTGGTGCCGCCGTGACTGAAGCTTTCTATCACCTCGGAATCTGGCTCGGTTTTACGCCGTGCTTGCTTGCGAAAATACGCGATGACGAGGTTCTTAGAAGTTGCGTGAATAAAGCCCGCCAGATGGGAAGGATCTTCCAGGCCTTTGGCGCGTAATCGCTCTAAAACAATGCGGAAGGTGTCTTGGTGTAGATCGTCGGCTAGGTCGTCATCGTCGGTTTTACGCCGCAAAAAACTCAGCAGCCCGCGACTGTAGCGCGAAACTAGTTGCTCTTCTGCCAGCTTTTCGCCTTGCTGTATCCTTGTTACAAGAGAAGCAGCTATCTCGGGTTCATTCGCATCCAAAGGCTTTTGACCGCGCGACTTAGTAATAGCGTATAAGGCCGGTACGCCTATATTGCGTCGACCGGGAGGCAAAGCATAGCAGATGTGTGGGTGGGACTGTACCGCGACAGTGCGACGTATTAATGGCAATAGTTGCGGCATTAGTAGCTGCTCAGTAACTCGATCTGGCACTAACACCGGTTCAGCTCTCAACTCGCTGCAGTGGCCGCCAAATGGGGCGGTCGGCACGGCGCGATTCTTCGGGATGAAAAAAACGGCTTTGTCCGTTCGGCTCCAAAATAACGGCAATGACCTTTGGCATTCCAGTGGTCGTTGTGTTCACTCTGTTCGTAGCTATCGACGCCTGTGTTTTTTCGTTAGTGGTCGATTCGTCCACATCACGCAGCACGGCAAATCTATCTTCGGGACACATGGTGTAAATGCCGCTGTCGTCGCTGACGCGATGATTTGTCGCCGCATCAGTGTCGAAGGTGGCAACGAACTCGTAAGTGATCGGTTGCGCGTCGTATGCTTGCGCAAAGCTCTTGCTTGAGTAGGAAGATTTGTTGTCAGATTTGGCGCGGCGGCGGCGATTAAACACGTGCAATCTCCAGTGCTATTTTCATTTCCATTTGGCTTAAAAACATCGTTTTCCACCCACCAAAGTGGGCGTAACCTGCTTTCACACCCCATAGCTGTCACCAACGGGGAAAATATCTCACTTTTTCTTACCACTATATGCAGCAATACTCCTTGTTAGCTGTACGAATAGTCGGCGACTTTTACTTGACCGCTTCCAGCGACTCGCTCATCCTTACGCCAATAAACACCAAACTTAGAGTGAGACTTTCACGGGTGAACCGACAGTTACATAAATTGCCGGGGAAAAAGGATTCGCCCGTACGGGAATAACGCACTGCATGAGCCTGGAAATAGACGGCTATACCATTCAAAAGACACTGGGCACTGGGGGCATGTCGACAGTTTATCTTGCCATCCAAGATTCCCTGGGTCGGCCGTGCGCCTTGAAGGTCATGTCCTCCGCCCTAACCAAGGGCGACAGCTTTACCCATCGCTTCAAGCTCGAAGGCAAGACCATTGCCAAATTGCAGCACTACAATATCGTTAATATCTACGATATTGCGACTAACGATGACTGTTGCTATATCGCCATGGAATATCTTCCTGGCGCCACCTTGCACGAAAGGCTGCACGATGACTTGTCACTAAAGGACGTGCTGAGCATCGTCAAGCAGGTGGCGCGGGCCTTGGGCTTTGCACACGAGCACGACATCGTGCACCGCGACATCAAACCCGCCAATATCATGTTCCGCCGCGACGGCACTGTAGTACTCACCGATTTCGGCATCGCCAAACATCTGTCCGAGGAAACCGCGGCACTCACCGGCACCGGATCGCTAATCGGCACGCCGGCCTATATGAGCCCAGAGCAAATTCAGGTTGGCACACTGACTGGACGCTCCGACCTTTATAGTCTGGGGGTAGTGTTTTACGAAACGCTGATTGGCGTGCAGCCTTACGTTGCATCCAACCCCATTGCCGTGGCATTTATGCACGTCAATAAGCCGATACCGACGCTGCCGGAATCGATCGGCTTTCTACAAGATCTGTTAGACAAAGTGCTAGCCAAAGAGCCCGCAGACCGTTTTCAGAATGCGGCAGATCTGATCAGCGCGATTGAAAAAATAGAACGCGAGCATGACACCGAACGCGTCATGCTGCTGCACAGCCACAACGGCGATGCAGCGCAGGCTTCCGACCCGGCTGAACAACACTCGCTGCTGTCACAATTTCCGGATACCAAGCTCATCACCGTATTAGACGATGGCAAGAACGCGGCCCAGCTGCCCCCTGTACCGCCGCTGCCGTCACCACCATCGAGCAATAAAAAGAAATGGGTGGCTGTGGCTGTATTGATTGGCATTCTGGCTTGGGGTGGGATCAGCTATCAGGGTTATCGCGCGGAACAGCAAGAGCTGGAATACACCCAGCTGCTGGAATTCGCGCAGCGCCAGATTGAACAACAACGATTTGTCGCGCCGGAAAGCGACAATTTATACGCCACGCTGACCGCGCTCCATGAACTGGCGGCGGATGACGCGCGCGCCGACGCCGTCACGATTGCTTTTGTTGATCAAATAATGATCGAAGCGCGCCGCGAGCAAGCCCACGGCACTTTCGACGCGAGTCTGGCCCTGATCGACAAAGGCCTGCAGTTCGCTCCCGATGATGTAGGCTTGGGAGACCTGCGCAATCAAGTCGAGGCGCAGAACCGGCAGCGTCAAAAAGAGCTAAGGCAGCAGCAACAAGAACAAGCCATCGAGCGCTTGCTAGCATTGGCCCAGGCGCAAATCGAGGCGGACCAGTTGACCGCCCCTGATGGCGACAACGCGGTTAATTCATTACGCCAGGTATTGGCGCTGGCGCCCAAACAGAAACAAGCGTTGGCCAGCCTGGACGTCATTGCCGAACGCTATGCCGATCGCTCAGCTGCCGCTCTGACCGACAAAAATGAAGATCTGGCACGCGACATTATCGCCCAGGGCTTGGCGATTTCCGCCACCAACAAGAAGTTGCTTAAACAGCAAAACACAATAGAAGAACATATTGCAAAGCGCGAACTCGAAAAACAAACCAAGCTTGAGCGCGAGCAAAAGACTCAGGAATTGCTGGCAACGGCAAAGACGCAGCTTGAACAAGGCGAGCTCGTCAGTCCTGAGGGAGCCAATGCGGCCGATAGCTTTCGGCAGGTATTGCAACTGCACAAGAACAACGAAAAAGCCAGAGCAGGCTTA
>JBPCXM010000768.1:0-8741 GCA_051008535.1 Pseudomonadales bacterium
GAGGGAGGGGAATTGCTCTTTGAAGAACCCAAGTGGGTGGGCTGGAGCTAGGTGTTGGGTCCAACACACTACACTAGTATATGGGCTGGCGATTGGCGCTACAATTCTATTTGCTTGTTTCGCATAGATCTAACCCCACTGTGCGTACACGCCGTAATAGAGTGACGCACTCAACAAGATCAACAGTACCGCCAATGCAAACGTAACGATCAGCCGTCTTTTCACGGTGTTCTCCAGAAAAGCGTAGCGGTTAAAAAACAAGCGTTCATGCGAGGCGCACCCCATGGATTTAACAGCCTTGTGCGCATTTGCAAGCTTGCCTATAGTACACCGCCAACAATAATCAGAGGTTCGCCGAAATGCCTGTTCACCCGCAAGCGCAAGCCGTCATCGATTTGATTGAACAAACGGGCGTAGATGCTACTAAGCTTGAGCCTGCCGAAGTGCGCGCTTTGTTTGATTTACCTGCGACTGACAATCCTGATGAGGTAGGCGGCATCGATGATCGCACTTTGCTGGGCCCACGTGGTGATATCCCTGTGCGAATTTATACGCCAGAGGGCGTGGGGCCGTTCCCGTTGCTGATGTATTATCACGGCGGTGGATTTGTACTCGGCAACCTTGAGACGCATGATGCGCTGTGTCGTTCCTTGTGCAATCAGGCACAGTGCGTGGTGGTGGCGGTCGATTATAGGTTAGCGCCCGAGCACAAATATCCCGCCGCACCTGAGGATTGTTACGCCGCTACGTTATGGGCGCAGGAGCACGCCACGGAACTGAACGGAATGGGTGATCGCCTGGCTGTGGCAGGCGACAGTGCCGGTGGTAACATGGCTGCAGTTGTCTGTCTGATGGCGCGTGACCAGGGTGCGCCGCACATCAGCCATCAACTATTGCTGTATCCGGTTACCGACAACAATTTCGAAACCCGAAGTTACCAAGAAAATGCCGAAGGTTACTTCCTCACTCGGGCAATGATGCAATGGTTTTGGGGGCATTACCTAGCAACGGAAGAAGATGGCGAACAAGCGTATGCCGCCCCGCTGCGCGTCGAAGATTTAAGCGGCCTGCCTGCCGCCACTGTGATTACCGCCGAATATGACCCTTTGCGCGACGAGGCCGAAGACTACGCACAACGTTTGCTGGGCGCCGGGGTCAAAACCGAACTGATTCGTTACAGCGGCATGATCCACGGCTTCCTGGTTTTTCCCGATGCGATCGATGATGCCAAAGCCGGTATTGCAACGGTCAGCAACAAACTGCGCGAAGCGCTCGCCTGAGATGCCTGTCGAATTTAAAATTGCTGCCGATCTCGAAGAACTCTCTAAAGCGTTCGCCGTGCGTTGCATTGTTTTTTGCGGAGAGCAAGACGTGCCTTACACGGTGGAGCGTGATAAGTACGACGTAGCGGCGCTGCATATTGTTGGCCAAGCCGGTGGCGAGCCAATGGCAGCGGCGCGCATACGTTTCGATGCTGACTGTGCTCGGCTGGAACGTATTGCTATCGTAAAGGCGTATCGCGGTAAAGGTTATGGTGATCAGTTAATGCAGTTTATGCTACAAACGTGCGCGGACAGGGGTTACCGCAAAACAAAGTTGCATGCGCAAACTCACGCACTCGCATATTACGAAAAATATGGTTTCGTTGCCGAAGGCGAGGTCTTTCTGGATGGAGGCATAGAACACCTGCGAATGTATAGAGGGGGCTAACGAGTCTCTGGGTGCTATTTCCCCGGCTTGGTCAACTTCCTCGGGTCGAGTAATTTTTCCAGTTCCTTGCGTGATAAATCGGTCATCTCTTCGGCGACATCAAGCACCGGCCGGCCTTCTTTATAGGCCTTTTTCGCAATCTTGGCGGCTTCGGAATAACCAATCACCAAATTGAGAGCCGTCACCAGAATCGGGTTTCGGTGCAGATTCTGCTTCAGTACAGGCGCATTGATTTTAAAAGAGGCGATAGCCTTATCCGCTAACAGATTTGCTGTATTGGCTAGCAATTCGATGCTTTGCAGCAGGTTATAGGCCATAACCGGCAACATCACGTTAAGCTGGAAATTGCCCGACTGGCCAGCAATAGTGATGGTGGTGTCGTTGCCGATGACTTGCGCCGCGGCCATGGCGGCCGATTCAGGAATCACCGGGTTGACCTTGCCGGGCATAATACTGCTGCCGGGTTGCAGCGCCTTCAGTTCGATTTCCCCCAGACCGGCCAGTGGGCCGCTGTTCATCCAGCGCAGATCATTGGCAATCTTCATGATGGCGGTGGCGGCACATTTGAGCTGACCGGATAATTCAACGGCCGTATCCTGCGAACTGATGCTTTCAAAGAAAGATGCATTGGGTTTGAGAGCCAAACCGCTGCGTTTGCTCAGGTCGACGGCAAACAGCTTGCCAAACTGAGAAGGCGTGTTTATGCCGGTGCCGACCGCGGTGCCGCCTTGCGCTAATAGGTGCAAGCGTTTTTGCGTATCGCGTAGCCGTTTTTGCGCAGAGCCGATTTGTGCGCTCCAGCCAGAGAGTTCCTGCGCGAGCTCGATTGGCATGGCGTCCATTAAGTGCGTGCGCCCGGTTTTGATAACGCCTTTCAGCTCTTTCGCGCGCTGGTCGATAGTTTTCTGCAGATGCGTCAGCGCGGGCAACAACTGTTCCTGCAGTAGTAACGCGGCGCTCAGATGAATAGCCGTTGGAATCACATCGTTGCTGCTTTGCGCTGCATTGACATCATCATTGGGGTGCACGGGATCTTTTAGTTGGCGTCCGGCGAGTGTGGCGATAACCTCGTTGGCGTTCATATTGCTGCTGGTGCCGGAGCCGGTTTGAAAAACATCGATTGGGAACTGCTCGTCGAACCTGCCCGCAGCAATTTGCTCTGCGGCATATATAATCGCTTTGGCTTTGAGTTTGGGCAGTAAGCCCAAATCGGCATTGACCTTGGCGGCGCTGGCCTTGATTAAACCGAGGGCGCGAATAAACGCACGGGGTAACGGCAGACCGCTAACCGGGAAATTATCCACTGCCCGCTGGGTTTGGGCGCCATAAAGCGCGGCGCTGGGTACCTTGAGGGCACCCAGACTGTCTCTTTCGATACGCGATTTGGTGAGGTTTTTATTCTTGGATTTGTTCGACATTAAAGCGCCTCGGTGTCGCAAGGCGCCTGGTAGCGCCTAGTTTTTCAATCGGTTGAGCACGTATTGCAGAATACCACCGCTGAGGAAGTATTCCACCTCTACCAGAGTATCGAGCCGTGATTGCAATTTGATATTGTCCACCGAACCGTCGGCGCGGGTAATACGTGCGTCAAAGGTTTGTTTCGGTGTCAGTTTGCCGTCCAGGCCGGAGATATCGATCACGTCGCTGCCGGAAATATTAAGCGTATTGCGATCTTGCCCATCCATAAACTGAACGGGTAATACCCCCATGCCGACCAGGTTCGAGCGGTGAATTCGCTCGAAGCTTTCGACGATCACGGCTTTTACCCCTAGCAGCAGCGTGCCCTTGGCGGCCCAGTCGCGGCTGGAACCGGTGCCGTACTCCTTGCCAGCGATCACAACGGTGGGAATATCTTTGTCCATATATTGCATGGCGGCATCGTAAATTGAAATCGGTGTGGGGTCGTCGGGTAGGCAGGTGTAGCCACCCTCGGTGCCGGGTACCAACTCGTTCTTGATGCGGATATTGCCGAATGTGCCGCGCATCATGACCTCGTGATTACCGCGGCGCGAGCCGTAGGAGTTGAAGTCTTTGCGTTCCACACCGTTCTCAGTTAGATACAACGCCGCCGGGCTATCGGCCGGGATGGAGCCGGCCGGAGAAATATGGTCGGTTGTAACCGAGTCGCCTAACAATGCCAATAGGCGAGCGCCTTCAATATTTTTGTTCTTACCCGCACTGTAGCGGTCTTCGAAAAACGGCGGTAGCTGAATGTAGGTGGAGTCGGCCGAGAAGGCGTAGGTCTTGCTAGTCGCCGTTTCAATTGCCTGCCATTTAGCGTCGCCTGCGAACACCTCGGCGTATTCACCGGTGAACATACCGCGGTCGATTTTTTCCACTTCGGCGGCGATTTCTGCGTTACTTGGCCAGATGTCTTTCAGGTAAACGTCTTGGCCGTCGCTTCCCTGCCCGATGGCGTCTTTGCTGATATTGATGCGCGTATTGCCAGCCAATGCATAGGCGACCACCAGTGGCGGTGAAGCCAGCCAGTTGGCCTTCACCAACGGATGAATGCGACCTTCGAAGTTGCGGTTTCCGGAAAGTACTGATGTGACCACCATATCATTGTCGTTGACGGTGTTGTGAATAGGTTCCAGCAGCGGACCGGAGTTACCGATACAAGTAGTGCAGCCGTAACCAACCAAGTTAAAGCCCAGTTCGTCCAGGTAGGTATTGAGGCCGGCCTTCTCCAGGTATTCGGTCACAACTTTGGAGCCCGGCGCCAACGAAGACTTAACCCACGGTTTACGTGTTAGACCTTTCTCGACGGCTTTTTTCGCCACCAAACCAGCGCCGAGCATAACGGCGGGGTTGGATGTATTGGTGCATGACGTAATAGCCGCGACGACCACATCGCCGTGGTGCATGCTGAAGTTTTCGTCTTGTACTGCAAAGTCTTTTTCCAGCTCGCCTTCCTTGCCGTCCAGTTTGATGAAGTCTTCAATCGCTTCTTGCATGCCGCTTAATGGTACGCGGTCCTGCGGCCGTTTCGGGCCCGAAAGATTCGGCTCTACCGTACTGATATCCAAACTCAGCGTGGCTGCGAAAAGTGGCGCCGCTGCGCCGCTGTCACGCCACATGCCTTGCGCCTTGCAATAGGTCTCTACCAGTGCGATGGTATCTTCATCGCGACCGCTTAACCGTAGGTAGTCCATGGTTTTCTGGTCAATGGGGAAGAAGCCGCAGGTAGCGCCATACTCCGGTGCCATATTGGCGATGGTCGCGCGGTCGGCGAGCGGCAAATTGTCCAGCGCGCTGCCGTAAAACTCAACAAACTTGCCGACTACACCGTGTTCGCGCAGCATTTGCACCACACGCAGCACCAGGTCGGTGGCGGTAATGCCCTCCTTCAGATCGCCGATTAATTCGAAACCAACCACTTCTGGAATGAGCATGGAAATAGGCTGGCCTAGCATGGCCGCCTCGGCTTCAATTCCGCCCACACCCCAGCCCAGCACGCCGAGGCCGTTGATCATGGTGGTATGGCTGTCGGTGCCTACCAGAGTGTCGGGGTAGGCAAGCAATTCGCCATTGACCGTCTCACTCCAAATGCCCTTGGCGAGGTACTCGAGGTTCACCTGATGGCAGATGCCGGTGCCCGGTGGCACGACGCGGAAGTTGTTAAACGCGCCCTGACCCCACTTCAGAAATTCATAGCGCTCTTGGTTGCGCTCCATTTCCAGTTCAACGTTTTGCCCGAACGCCGCTTCGCTGGCAAATTTATCGATCACCACCGAGTGATCGATTACCAGGTCAACGGGTGATAAGGGATTAATTTTTTCGGGGTCGGCGTTTGCTTTGGCCAAGGCTGCACGCATGGCGGCCAGATCAACCACCGCCGGTACGCCAGTGAAATCTTGCATCAGCACGCGCGCGGGGTGATAGGCGATCTCCTGCGGATTACGTGTTTCGCCGCTTTTGGCAATGGCTTCGATGTCATCGGCGGTGCACGACACACCGTCTTCGTAACGCAATAGATTTTCTAGCAACACTTTGACGGAATTTGGCAAACGGCTCACATCGGCCAGTTTGTTCAGCGCGCTGGCTTGCAAATTGTAGTAGCCATAGGTTTTGCCGTTCGCTTCCAACGTTGCATAGCTGTCGAAACTGTTTTTACTGAGTTGCTTCATTCAAATTCTCCATTGCTCATATCCATTCAGGGTGATTTTTGCTCACCCAGTGCCGTCAAACTGGCAGATTACTGCGCTTACGCTGGCTTACGGATTGTTGCTAAAAAATCGGCGAGGATTATACCTCTGCTTTGCGGCAGCGGCTATTAGACTATTTTCTATGGTTTGACATGGCCGCTGGGCCACAAAGCCAGCGCTAAAAAGAAGACCCCGGTTGCTGTAAAAACTCCAGTTCTTCAGGGGTTGATTGCCTACCGAGTAACGCGTTGCGATGCGGATAGCGGCCAAAGCGATCGATAATCGCCTTATGCCTCTGTTCAAAGTTCAGGTTGCCTTCCAGCCCAGGTTCGCTAAAAAGCTGCACGGCAATGGTGTGCATCAAGGCCGATTCGCTATGCATATACGGCATAAACAGAAAAGCTTGCTGTGCGGTGCTTAGCGTTTTGTGCGCATCGGCGCCTAGCGCTTCTTGTGCCAGCACCAACGCGACTGCATCGTTTGCAAATGCCTGTGCGGTGTCGCGGTAGATATTGCGCGAGAACTGATCGAGCACGATGATTTCGGCTAGCCGCCCGTGGGGGTTTCCACGCCAGGTATACAACTCGCCGCGTTCAGCGCGCTGCAGTACCTCTGAGAAACGCTGGTTCAACAACTGGTCGAACTCAAGGTCTTTTTTCCACCACAGCTTCGAATCAATCTCGGTGAACCAGAAATCAATGATGTTTTCGGTCTTCACTGTTTTCACTAGGTCCTTTTAACGCGGATCTTACGGCTTGTCATGCGTCATCCTTGTCGTAAGCGTATTCGATAAATCGAAAATTAATGTCGGCAAAGGTAATCTTATCGCTGCTATTAAGTGTTACGTCGGAATCATGGGAGACTGGCTTTCCATTCACCAGTGTGGGGTTGCCTGCCGACTTGCACGCTTTGATCGTCCACGTGTCGCTACTAAAGTTGAGCTCTGCGTGTTCCTTTGAAATAAAGTGATTACGATCCCATGGTGTCAAGTCAATGTCAGCAAGAGGTCCACGTCCAACCTTGTGCCGCTTTTTTTTGTTTTTGAGTTGAATCGGTGAGCCTTGATCGTTTTGCAGAATAGCGATAGATGGGGCGACAACCGGCATCCGAACCGTTTCTGTTATCTGGGTAAGATCACTGACCAGCGATTTAAGTTTATCGCCGCGTAGGTCTGAATAGTTCACACGCTGTAGGCCAACCAGTTGATACTCCATATCCTTGGAAACTGCAAGCGGCTCAGAGTCCATTACAATTGGCAGAATAGACTTACGCTTTGCGCGCGCAAGGTCTAGCTCCCTACGCACGTTGTCGGAAACAATCGAATTGGCGGTGAGAACTATCACGTAAAGCTCACAATGCTCTATCCCGTCCACTATCTGGCTTCGCCATAGATGACCGGCCTGTATATCTTCACGGTCAAACCATACGGTGTAGTTGAGATTCTTGAGGCGTTTGTTTAATTTATTGACGCTCGCGTAGTCTTTTCTCGAATAGCTTAAAAAGATCTGATCCGGGTTCTTTTTTCGACTCATCATTCACCTCGTACCATATTCGAAACAGAGTTGATTTCAGTCGTAGCGAAATTGGGATTTAAGGACCGGCGTCAAACCTTAAACCTTCATTCGTAACGGATCAAGCAGAAAACTATCCCTCAGTTATCGACAGTGATTGTTCGGCATCAAAGAACAAATATCACCCCAAGCACATGGTCAGACTAGACAATTGGTATCCAATCGGATACCATTATTTATGAAATTCTGGCCTTAAATGAATATGCTTGCAGCCAATCTGCTGAGAAAAGCCCGAGAGAGTGCCGACCTGACTTTGCGTGAGCTAGCGCGTCGAGCGGGCACGTCGCATTCCACCCTCGCTGCCTATGAAGCCGGCCACAAAACACCTTCCGTTGATACTATGGAACGTATTGTTCGCGCCGCCGGTTTTGCTCTCGATCTGGAATTTTCACCACGTGTGCGTGACGATGCCGGCTACGACCGCGGACGCGAGTTGGTAGAAGTATTGGAACTTGCAGCGGCCTTTCCCGCTCGCCACAGGCGGCGCATGTCTTATCCGAAATTTGGCACATCGCCAACAGATTTATGAGCGGCGTTATGGTCAGTCTGCCGGAAAAAATCATCGCCATACATAAGGCATTAGCCACAGCTGCTATTCCCCACGCCTTCGGCGGTGCGTTGGCGCTGGCCTGGTGTACTCAGCGCGCTCGCGGCACAGTCGATATAGACATCAATATATTCGTCCATGCATCGCGCAGTAAGGAAGTGTTCAATACGCTGCCTCGCACCGTTATGTGGCATGCTCGCGACCTCAAAGCAGTCAGCAAGGATGGCCAAGTGCGATTGTGGTGGGACAATACACCCGTTGATGTATTTCTCAATACAACAGACTTTCATAACGAAGCCAGCGAACGCGTGCGCTGGGAATCGTTTGCCGGTAGCAACGTGCCGTTTTTGTCGTGCCGTGACCTGGCTGTGTTCAAGGCTTTTTTCAATCGCAGCCGGGATTGGGTTGATCTAGAGGAAATGCAGGCCGCTGGTACGCTGAACGCCGATCATGTTCTAGGAACACTGGTGCGTTTTTTAGGTGGTGATGACGAGCGTATTGAGCGCTTGCGCGCCCTCGGCAATTAACACGTTGTGTTAACAGGCGCTAGGAGGAATCCCGCAGTACTTTTGTCATTGGAATCACTAGCATCGACAAGCCGTCGCCGAGATCATAGTCGATAGGCTCATCGGCAACAAAACCATGCGCGGTATACAGGCGTAGCCCGGGGAGAGTGGAACCCAGGGCCAACGAACGAAAACCGGCTTCTCGGGCTTGCTGTTCGCAATGGTTCATTATCATCGAACCAATACCTTGCCGGGCAAA
>JBPCXM010000769.1:0-8037 GCA_051008535.1 Pseudomonadales bacterium
AAACTAACTAACACCCACCCGGCTCTGCATAATAGTTAAAAGGCGAATGGATTTACACGCCCTCTTTAATAGCCTGAAACCGCTGGATTTCGAAAACCCACACGCCAGCAGCGCGGCGCAGCAGGAATATTTTCGCTTTTACGGCATCGATTTTGAGAATCGCATGCCTGATCTGCAGCACTTCGTTGGCAGCTTTACGACCACCAGCTTCAACATCGTTTGTCATTACTTTCGTCAACAAAACACTAAAGGCACTTGCTACGTGGTGCATGGCTACTACGATCACGTCGGCCTGTTTGGTAATGTTATCGAGTATTGGTTACTGCAAGGCTTCTCGGTGATCGCATTTGATTTACCGGGCCACGGATTGTCAACTGGCCCAAAGGCGACTATCAGCAGTTTTACCCAGTACAACGCAGTGTTGGAGAAGTGCATTGACCTAAGTAGCGAACACAATGCCGCACCGTATCATATTGTTGGGCAAAGTACCGGCGCCACCATTGTGATGCAGCACTTGTTGCAGCAGGAGTACAGCAAGTCGAATTCGCCGTTCCAGCATATTGTGTTGCTTGCGCCCTTGGTGCGGCCCGCTTTCTGGCCATTTTCGCGTGTTCTTTACTACAGCTTGCGGCCCTTTATTGACAGCTTACCGCGACGCTTTGCTGCTAACTCGAACGATGCGGACTATCTCGAATTCGTGCGCGGCGGCGACCCCTTGCAACCGCAGATATTACCGGTGCAGTGGGTGTCAGCGATGCGCGATTGGATAGGTGCATTTGAAAACTTTGCCCGCACTGACCTTGAGCCGCTGATTGTGCAGGGACAACAAGATCGCACCGTCGATTGGCGGTTCAACATCAAAGTGATTACCGAGAAATTCCCCGCCAGCGATGTGTTTGATATCGAGGAAGGGCGTCACCATCTGGCCAATGAATCGGAGGAGATTCGGCGGCTTTTGTTTGGCGCGGTTGATCGGCTGTTTGAAGACGGTTGATCGCAATATCAATTGCGCATAGGCCTGACTGATCGAAGTTGTGGCATCGAGCCGTCGCCATCGTCGAGCAGATAAAACCCCAGTTTCGTTGCTCAGAGGTCGAATTGCATAGGGTTGCAGCTACAGGTAATCAAGCGCTTTGAAATACAGCATCCCAGCAGCCATCGCCGGGCGACGCAAAAATCTCCCGCCGGGAAAAGGCCAATGACGGATGTTGCTCAGTGTTTTGAAACGTGCGCTTTCGCCGCATATCGCCTCTGCGACCACTCGCGCCATGATGTGAGTTGGCGCAACACCGTGGCCCGAGTAGGCTTGAATGTAGTAAATATTGTCGGCCAGTTTGCCAAGCTGGGGCATACGATTGAGCCCAATGCCCATTTGCCCGTTCCAGGCGTAGTCAATTTTTACACCTTCGAGCTGCGGAAATACCTGCAACATCTTACGGTGCATCACTCGCTCGTAGTTGTTTGGCACCAGCCCGGTGTAGTTGGAGAGGCCACCAAAGAGTAGCCTCTGATCACTGGTGAGGCGGAAGTAGTCCAGCGCGGTGCGGGGATCACAAACGGCGACATTCTGTGGCAGTACCGAGTGAGCCAGCTCTGCCGAGAGGGATTTCGTTGCGATGATACAACTGCTGGCGGGTAACACTCGTTTGGCAAGTTGTGGGACGAGGTTCTCCATGTACGCATTGCCACATAGCACTACCGTACCGGCAGTCACGGTACCTTGCTCCGTTTGTAGTGTGGCTCGCTCCCCATGCTGAATGCTTACGACTCTGGATTGCTCGAAAATCAGCGCGCCCTGTTCCTGTGCCGCCTTGGCTTCGCCGAGGCACAGATTCATCGGGTGTAAATGGCCGCCGCCCGTAGGGTTGTAGAGGCCACCAATATAGGCGTCTGATCCCACGTAGTTCTTTACTTCGCTCGCATCTAGCAGGGCAAGGGTGTGCGGGTAGCCCTTTGCCTGCTCTTCTCTCTGAGTCCCTTCAAACCAGCGCATGTGACGTGGTTTTAGTGCCACGTCGCAGTATCCCCAACGCAGGTCGCAATCAATGGCATAGCGGCAGACCCGGTCGCGAATAATGTCGACGCACTCGATGCCCATGTCATAGATGGACCGCACTCCTTCATCGCCGATGACCTTCTTGAATTGACTCGCATTGTGACCGATGCCACCGATGATCTGACCGCCATTACGGCCACTTGCACCCCAGCATAGCCGGTTGGCTTCCAGTAACACCACCTTGTAACCGCGTTCCGCCAGTTCCAGCGCGGTATTCACACCGCTGAAGCCGCCGCCCACTACCGCAATATCAGCATCGATAGCCGCATCTAATGCAGGATAGTCGCCGCTGCTATTGGCGGTAGCGGCGTAATAGGACTGGGTGTGCTCACGGCTATCTTGCGGAAATCTCAGACCGAACATTTTCTCGCCTCATATTCTGGAAATGCTATGTTACCAACCTCTACCTGAAAAACTTTCTCTGCGTATAGGCACGGTTGTGAGTGGTAGACTCTATAGCTAAAATTTACTCCCCGCAGGTCGACAGGCGACGGCTTTCCATTGCAACAATACGATACGATTATCATAGGTGGAGGGCATAACGGCTTGGTGTGCGCCGCCTATCTCGCCCGTGGCGGGCACAATGTGTTGCTGCTGGAGGCAAACGAAAGCCTCGGTGGCCTGGCTTCTACCCGCGAATTTCACCCTGGCTTTAAGGCCAGTGTGGCCCACACCATTAACCAGTTTTCACCACGAATCGCTGCCGATCTGAGCCTAGCCAAACACGGTTATGCCGGCGCCGGCGAGCCACTGCCAACCGTGGGGCTTGGTTTGGATGGCAATTACGTGCGCGTGCACCGGGGCATCGCCAGCGGCGTCTCGGTCGACGATGTTCAGCAGTACGGGGAGTACAATACCCTGCTACAGCGTTGTGCACGAGCCCTGCAGCCGTCTTGGTTAAAAACGATGCCGCACCTGGGTAATAACTCGCTCAGCGAACTGCTCACTTTCGCCCAGATCGGCATCAAATTGCGTCTGCTAGGTAGAAAACATATGCGGGAGTTTCTCCGCATCGCTTCGCTGCCGGCGCGAGACCTGATGGATGAGAATTTTGACAATGAGTTGTTAAAAGCAACCCTGAGCTGGGACGGCCTGATTGGCTCAAGGCAGGCGCCGCGCTCGCCCAACAACACCGTGTTAACCATGCTCTATCGTATGATTGGTGAGCATGATGGTGTTCACGCCATACCCAAAGGTGGTATTGAGAGCCTGATCAATGCCTTGACAGCGGCGGCTACCAGCGCGGGGGTGGTGCTGCGCACCGGTTGCGTGGTGACTAATGTCCTGGTCGAGGCGGACGAAACCGGTCTGCAGGCCAAAGGTGTCAAGCTGGCAGACGGCAGCCGAGTGGAGGCTGATCGTGTGGTCTCCGCGACCGATCCTAAACGCACGTTTCTCGAACTAGTAGGTGCACAGAACCTGGAGATCGACTTCACTAACCGCATTCACCGCCTGCGCAGCGACGGATTCGTAGCGAAGCTGCACCTGGCGCTGTCGGATCTGCCGGAGTTCAACGGTTTGACTGATCCAAGGGGCCGGATCATTCTCGCGCCGGACTTGGACACTATCGAGTTCGCCTACGACGATGCCAAATATGGCAAGTGCCCGCAGCAGCCGGTGATGGAAGTACTTATTCCCAGTCTGAGCGACGCTTCATTTGCGCCTGCGGGTCAGCATGTGTTGTCGGCGCACGTGATGTATATCCCCTATCGACTCAAAGGAGGGTGGACTGAAGCCGCTCACGCCGCTTTGCGGGAGCAATTAATCGATACACTGTGCCAATACTCGCCCGGTTTGCGCGACCAGATCCTCTATGCCGAATTGCTAACGCCGGCCGATCTTGAGCAAGGCTGGAATGTCAGCGGTGGTCACTGGCATCACACCGAGTTCGCGATGGACCAGTTGTTAATGATGCGACCCACCTACGAGGCGGCCCAGTACGCCACGCCAATACCCGGGCTTTATCTGTGCAGCGCCGGTTGCCACCCCGGAGGAGGGCTGATGGGGGGTGCCGGCCACAATGCCGCGCACGAGATTCTCAAGTGAAAAAATACGATGCGATCATCATTGGAGCAGGTCACAATGGCTTGACCAACGCAACCTACCTCGCCAAGGCGGGTCTCGACGTGCTGGTGGTTGAGAAGAATGATTACATCGGCGGTGCTGCTGTCTCGCGGGAGATACATGAGGGTTGGATTTACTCCAGCTGCTCTTACGTCTGTTCTATGATGCGCCAGTCTTTGCATAGAGACTTGAATCTTACCCGCCACGGCCTGCTACTTGTGCCATACCTGGGTACGATTAGCTTTGGAGATGATGGTGGCACCTTGGTGAACTACCAATCCGAAGGTGCTGACTACAACGCACTGCGGGCACGTTCGCCCCACGATGCCGACGCGATGTTCCGCTTTCAGGCAGACCTTAATCGCTACGCCCAGTTGATTCGCAAGACCTTGTTGCGCACGCCACCAGACCCCACTTCAATGCGGCCTAAGGACATTCGTGAACTGCTGTTTCTGGCGAAAGAGTTTTGGGCTCTGGGTGAAAAAGAACTCTACGAGTATGTGCGCTTTTTCACCATGAGCGCGGCGGAATTCCTGGAAGACTATTTCGAGGATGAGCTGATCAAGGCGGCGATGGCCAGCCCAGGAATTATCGGTACCGCGTTGGGCGTGTACTCGCCCGGTTCCGCCTACATCCTGTTACACCATGTAATGGGTGACGTCGGGGGCAGCATGGGCGCCTGGGGCCTGGCGCGCGGCGGCATGGGTGCTATCTCTCAGGCAATCGCAGCAGCTTTGCACGAACAAGGCGGAGAGATACGAACCAACGCAGGCGTGCAGCAAATCATCGTAAAAAAAGGCAGGGCCGTTGGCGTTGCACTGGAGGATGGTGAGGAGATCTATGCATCGACCATCGTCTCGAATCTCGATGCCAAACGTACCTTCACCAAGGTAATGGATAAGAAAGACTTGCCCGAGGGTGTTTTCGAACGCGCCAATAATTTCAAGATCCGCGGTTCCTCAGGCAAGGTAAATATTGCCCTGTCGGACCTGCCGAAATTTACCGGTATCGCCGACAACCGATACATCAATCGTGGCGGCCAAGGTTTTTGCGGCTCGCTGGAAACCATGGAGCGAGCCTACGATTGCTGGAAGCGCGGCCGTTGGTCGGATGACCCCTTCGTGGAATCAGTGATTCCGTCAGCCTGGGACCCAACTGTGGCGCCCGCAGGCAAACACTGGATGTCCAACTTTATTCAGTACTGTCCTGCGGAACTTGCCGATGGTCCATGGACACCAGAGAAGCGTGATCAATTTGGCCAGACCGTGGTGAATAAGGTTGAACGCTATGCGCCCGGCTTCAAGGACTTGATAGTGCATATGGAAGTGCGCACCCCGCACGAAATTGAAGCCGAGGTTGGACTGACCGAAGGCAACATCTTCCAGGGTGAACTGACCATCGACCAGTTGCTGTTTAACCGGCCGTTCCCGGGCTATGCGCAGTATCGTATGCCGCTGAAAAACATGTATATGTGTGGGTCTTCCACCCATCCCGGCGGAGGGGTGTCCGCCGCCTGCGGCGCCAATGCGGCGCGGGAAATTCTGCTGGACCTGAAACGGCCAAACACGGTGCCCACAGATGACTGTCACGACGAGTAGCGTATGAACTCTGAAGATCCCTACGCCGGCGAACGGCTTAAGCTGTCTCATTTCCACTCGCGACAGGCACCGCTGAACCTTCGCGATGCCTGGTCCTCCTGGAACGGTTACAAGTTTGCAGATTATTACTACGACGAGGAATATGAGTATTTTTGTATTCGCAATAGTTGCGGTACTTATGACATCTGCCCGATGCAGAAGTACTTTATCGAGGGAACCGATGCTCAGGCCATGTTGAATCGCATGGTTACGCGCAACATCGCCAACATGCGAGAAAATCGCGTGACCTATGTGTGTTGGTGCACCGATGAAGGACGTATGATTGATGACGGTACTGTTTTTCGATTGGGCCCGGAAAAATTTATGCTCACCTGTGGCAGCCCCAGTCTTGCCTGGCTGAAGAAGGCGAGTTTTGGGTTCTCCGCTGTCACTATTGAAGATATGTCAGACGACATTGCCGCCCTGTCGCTGCAAGGTCCTGTTTCCTGCGCGGTACTCAAGGCGATGGGCTTAACGGGTCTAGAAACCCTCAAGCCGTTCCAGATCAAAAACTTTCCCTTTGCTGGAGGTGAGCTAATGGTCTCGCGAACAGGTTTTACCGGCGACCTTGGCTATGAATTATGGATTGAGCCACCCTTCGCATTGGAGCTCTGGGATGCGCTCTATACCGCCGGCGAAAACTACGGGATTCAACCCTACGGAGAATCAGCCACCAATATGGCACGCCTGGAAGCAGGTTTTATCATGCCCGATATGGAGTTTAACGAGGCGCTGAAAACGGTACACTTCCAACACGATCAGACGCCTTTCGAGCTTAACCTGGGTTGGCTGGTTGACTTCAATAAGCCACACTTCAATGGCCGCAGGGCACTGCTGGCAGACCAGAAGAATGGCCCAAAATACACGCTCACCAAGCTCGATATTGAGGGCAACAAACCCGCCGAAGGCTCTTACATCTACGCCAACAAAGCCTGTACAAAAGAAGCGGGTTATGTCACCTCTGCCATGTGGTCACCGGCAGCAAAGGCCAATATTGCATTAGCCATGATAGAAACGAAGTATCTCCAAGGTCAGTTGTGGGCGGAGATCTATTACGAGAAAGAGCTGCGACAATATGGCAAAGTGGCGCGTTGCACTATCAAGGACAAGCCGTTCTGGTCACCGGCGCGGGCTAGGGCGACCCCGCCTGCGGATTTTTGAGTCACGGCAGCTTGCTGGAATACGCAGATCTTTGGCAGTTGTGTGAAGCTAGGGTCCTCCATAGCCGCCGTTGGATATTGTCAGTTGACCGAGCAATAACGCTAACCATGACCGGACGGTCGACTTATTAAGTGAAATGCTGAAAGCTGACGGTCAGACTAAGTAACAATCTTGGCTTTCGGATCACAGTCGCTTGTTATGCGAGGACTCAAACACGATTAAAGTAATAACCGATTGCAAAGCAAATGACTCCAGTTGCGGCACCGAGGACGCCTAGAGTGATGCCTGCATTCGTGGCGGTTATGCTCCCGGTTAGCAAAGCGTGGGTCACTCCAGCAAATGCACCGGAATACCCGATGGTTGCGCCACCGATACCCCATTTCGCCCCGCGCACTGCACCCGCTCTCTGGGTCGACGGCTTAAGCTCAAGATCGGCTGCGTCTATGCCAAATGCATTAGCTAGAGCCCGCCTGGTTTCGAGCGAAGCCTCCGCACTATTTTCTATTCGTTGAATGGTGCGGCTACTAATACCCGAAGCTTCCGCAAGGTCTTCCTGAGACCAATTTTTATTTACTCTGAGCGTGCGAACAAGATCTGTATTCATGGCGCGGTTCATGTGCTGTCTCCGATATCAAATTAACACTCGCCCTATTCTCATTAGTCCTCCGGGGAATTTCAAACGTGGGGAATCTCCGTCAAGTATTGCGTATAAAGAGGTGCGGCTTGATCCACATCAACTTGCGCGAGCTCCAACATTGTCTCTAGGCCTTCTAGTTTTGCATCGCAGTTACGCGCACTTGTGATCTCAGATGCGAGATTGTGTGATTTCAATATGCCGTTGATGACAACTGTTGCAACAGACAGGATTGTTGCGACGAAACAAAGAACTTGCCAAATCGGAATACCCAAAGACACGACGCTCTTAGCCGAACCGATGAACTCGTCGCCACCGATACCCGGCCCCGATGTCAACAGTGCAGCTAAGGCGCCACAAACAATCGACGCGTTAACTAGCCACTTACATCGTGGTTCGTTCCTCTTCAGATAGTCTGCAAGTCGCTGGCGCTTCGTTTTGATCTTCATTAGAAGCGCATTCGCGTCGCTTTTGGCTTCTTTCAT
>JBPCXM010000770.1:0-23494 GCA_051008535.1 Pseudomonadales bacterium
AGGTGATAATCAGCATCGCCAAACGTGGTATTGATCATCATCAAACGTTTGACGTAGTGGCCGACATTGAGCTCGTCGGTCATACCCATGCCGCCGTGTAATTGGATCGCTTCGCCACCAATCAGCTTTCCGGCTCGGCCTACCATGACCTTCAAGGCATGGATATTCTTCAGCACTTCATCGTTACCTTGCTCGGCAGCGTCTGCATCGATGGAACAGACGGCGCGATAAAGCAGCGATCGAGTTTGCTCGCAGGCGGTAAACATATCCACCATTCGGTGCTGCAAGGCTTGGAAGGACCCAATTGGCACGCCAAACTGCTCGCGCGTTTTCGTGTACTCAACAGTGGTGGCGTTGAGTTTTTGCATAATGCCTAGCGCCTCCGCGCTAAGGGTCACAGTGGCGTCGTTGACCACCTGTTGCATCAAATCCAGGCCCTTGTCTAGTTCGCCGAGTAGCTGATCCGCGACAACAGCGACATCGGTCAAGTTGATATTAGCAACCAGTCGACCGTCCATCATACGGTACGCTGTTTTTTCACTACCTTCGACGTTGGCATCGACGAGGAAAAGGCTGATCCCGTGCGAGTCTAGCCGCGCGCCGCTTGTGCGCGCAGAGACAATGATTTTATCGGCAATGGCGCCATTGAACACCACGGTCTTCTCACCACTAAGCGTAAAACCATCGGCCGTTTTCTTAGCAACCGTTTGCACGTCATGCAATTCGAAACGGCTTTGCCGCTCGTGATAGGCAAACGCGCCGAGCATTTCGCCGCCAATGATTTTTTCGATCAAGGTATCTTGCAGTGCACGGTTGCCGCTATTACTTAGCAAACCACCAAATAGCAGCACGGTGCTGAGGTAGGGCTCTACCACCAAGCCTTTGCCGAACTCTTCCATGACTACCATGCTGTCGACGGCGCTGCCGCCGAAGCCACCGAACTCCTCGGCGAAAGGAACGGACAGCCACCCCAGCTCGGCGAATTTGCTCCAAACGTCGCGGTTAAATCCTTGTTCGCTGCCGGCATTTTGCTGGCGAGCATCAATATCGTAATCGTCTGCTACAAAGCGCGCGATGCTGTCTTTGAGCATGTTTTGTTCTTCAGTTAAATTAAAATTCATTGCGTGTTAACCTGTAACTAAAACTTAAAAACGCGAGTCTTAAAGACCCAGCACATATTTCGCGGTGATGTTGCGCTGCACTTCGTTAGAACCACCAAAAATGGAAGAGGCGCGACCATACATATAGGATTCACGCGCCGCATCGGCAAAGTCGTGGCCAATCTGCTCGCTACCTAAATCGTTCTTAATCACGCCGCTATAGTAGCCAGCCAGATCCATGGTCAATTCATCGATAGTCTGGCGGATTTCGGTGCCCTTAAGTTTTAATAGTGAGGATTCCGCGCCCGGCCCCTTGCCTTCGGCCATAGAAGCCAAGGCGCGCAGTTCAGTATATTCCAACGCCATCAAATCGATTTCCACCTCGGCAAGCCTGGCTTGAAACAATGGGTCTTGCAGCATAGTCTGGCCGTTACTGTGCTCCTCCCGCGCCCACGCGCGTAGCGCATCGATTTTGCGTTTGGAATCGGGCACACCGGCAATGGAATTGCGCTCGTGGGCCAGCAGGGCCTTAGCGTAGGTCCAGCCCTTGTCTTGCTCACCAATGCGATTGGCGACCGGCACCCGCACATTGTCGAACTGCACTTCGTTAAGCGTATGTTTGCCATCGATAGTGTGTATAGGCTTAACTATGATGCCTGGCGACTGCATGTCGATCAACAGAAATGAGATGCCTTCCTGTTTGCGGCCCGAGTTGTCGGTGCGCACCAGGCAAAATATCCAGTCGGCGTGCTGGGCGTAGGTTGTCCAGATCTTGGCGCCATTCACAATATAGTCATCGCCGTCCAGCTCGGCTTTGGTCTGCAGTGCAGCCAAATCAGAGCCGGCACCGGGTTCAGAGTAACCCTGGCACCACCAGTCTTCGCTTTGTAAAATGCGCGGCAGAAAACGCTGTTTCTGCTCGTCATTACCAAAGGTGTAAATGACCGGGCCAACCATTTTCAAGCCAAAGGGAATCACATCCGGCACGCCGTAGGTGGCACGCTCCGATTCGTAAATAAAGCTTTGCGTTGTAGTCCAACCGGTGCCACCGTGCTCTTCCGGCCAGCCCGGTGCGATCCACCCTTTTGCATACAGGCGCTTTTGCCATTCAATCATACCGGGTTTTAGGCTTTCTCCGTCGGTCAACAAGGCGACTAAATCGTCGCTGAAAGCTTCTTTAAAAAACGCTCTTACCTCGTCACGAAATGCGAGATCTTCGGTTGAAAAGTTGATATCCACTACAATGTCCTCTAGATTATGTCCACATGGAAAGAATATGACCGTCGGAAGGTTTGGCCTCACCGGCTAACACCTCTTGAAAGACGCGTTCGACTTCGGCCGCCCCGCTGCCGCGCTGCACATGCAACCAGCTATCGCTAAACACCTGGAAGCGTTTTAACGCGGCGCCTATACGTTTTTCAACTTCTCCTGCGCCCCACTCCTTGTTGCGTTGCTGGGCATGACTGGGGGCGAAGAAGAATTCCGGCTTGGCGCCGGGTAAGCCGTCGACGGCGCCCATCTCATCGTAATGAGTTGCGCCAATGCGGCAGGAATATTTCATATTGTCGCCAAAATGATGATGCAGATCGCTAATCACTTGCGCACTGCCAGCCATATCGACCATAACCACCGGCATGGTAGCCCGCAGTTCAGCTACGGCGTCGTAGGTAACAACCTCATCATAGCAGCCAAGTCTCTCGACAAACGCGACGTTGCCGGCCGAGGTTAAACCAATAGTCTTCTTCTCACCGCGTTCTTTGACGGCAAAAGCAAGCGCTATGCTGGTTTTACTGGAGGCACTGGTAATGAGATAAGCCTCAGCGCCGAAGGTGGCGTTGTCGAACATAAAGTCCTCGACCAACCATGAAGTCAGGAACAAGCCGCGCAACAGGAGGTCATGATCTTCGCGTGCCTCTTCATAAAAAGGATTGGTAGCAGCGCGGCTGAAGTTTGCGTAAATGGGTGCGTATTCGGCACGATGCGCTGACACATCAGTGAAGGTGTAATCATTTGCTTTGCCCCCCTGAATCAACAAGTGGGAGGACATGGGAAAGAAGCCCCACACCCGCTCACGGACCCGTATGTCGCTGTTAGCCGATGCAATTACGTCGCCATATCCCATCACAGGAACCCTGCCCCATCCCTCGGCGGTGGGGAAGAAACCCCAATAGCCGAGCATGTCACCGGAAGAGCAATAGGAGATGTTATTGGCAGTCAATGCGAATCGATTCGCCTGTAGCAAGACTTCTCCGTCACGCAATTCTCTTGCAAATGATTCCGTGACTAGCCGCGTCGTGCCCCAGGCATCCTTACGGACCTCGAATGTGTGCATATCAATTGATTCGCTCATTTGCCGACTCCGGTTATGGCTAAAATACGATATTTCTGACGTAATAATCTTTAATTTTCTGGCGGGTATAAAGGGTATAAATGGCCAACATGATCTGCACCTGCCTGGAATACAACCAAAGCGATGCTATTCTGGCATATTTTATGACATTACAATAGGAATTGCAGCAACATTTGCAGCAGAATCCGTTATCGCTGACGAATGGCGGAAGTTAAGTGTTCACCTGCACAATCAACTTGCCGAAGTTGCTGCCTTTGAAAAAGCCAAGAAATGCCTCTGGCGCATTTTCCAGTCCCTGTACAACATCTTCACGGTACTTGATTTTGCCGGCTGCAAGCCAGGCGGACATATCACCGACAAATTCGCCAATCCGGTCGCGATGATCGCTAACGATAAAGCCCTGCATTTTAATCCGCTTGGACAAAATCGCCATTTGTAACAACGACATACGATCAGGCCCCGGCGGCAGGCTGTTCTGGTTGTAGTGTGCAATCAAACCACAAACAGGCACCCGGGAGTAGGTGTTGAGCAAGGGCATTACCGCCTCCCAGGAGGAGCCGCCCACGTTCTCGAAATATACGTCTATGCCTTTCGGGCAGGCTGCAGCCAGTTGTTTTGGCATGCCAGGGTCACGGTGGCTGATACAGGCGTCGTAGCCCAATTCTTCGACGGCGTATTTGCATTTCTCCGGGGCACCGGCAATACCAACCACACGACAGCCCTTGATCTTGGCGATCTGCCCCACCACCGATCCGACAGCCCCCGTTGATGCCGCCAAAACTACGGTCTCCCCGGCCTTTGGCTCGGCCAGATCTAGCAGGCCAACATAGGCGGTCAGGCCAGGCATTCCTAAAATGCCTAGCGCGTAGGACGGCTTGCTGATGCGCGGGTCCAACTTGTTTATATCGCCCCCGTTTGACACCGCATATTCCTGCCAACCCGAAAACGCTGATACTAAATCGCCTTGTTTGAAATTCTTATTGCGCGATTGCTCAACGCGAGCAACCGTGCCACCGACCATCACCGCATTGAGCGCAACACTTTCGGCGTAACCCGCCGCTGCGTTCATGCGTCCACGCATGTAGGGATCGAGCGACAGATACAAAGTACGCAGCAGCACCTCGCCTTCGCTTGGCGCAGGAATCTCGGCTTCCTCGACACGAAAGTTGTCGACAGTCGGCGCGCCGCTAGGCCGTGACGCGAGAACGACACGGCGGTTGACTCTCGCTTTGCCATTAGTCATCGGCTATCTCCTTTCCAGCTACACATATCTGCCTCGCCCCTTCACATTGACCCGCTGCTGCGGCGGTAAGATAGCGCTCGAATTCGCTTTCGAGCTCTGTGGTGCCTGGCATAGCTGTTAGCAAATCTTCAGTCGCCGATTCAGTGCCTGATGTGGCGATAGCCGTCGCGGGCAGCAACGCTGCGCCCACAGCGGTGACTGAACTCAAGGCGAAGAATTTTCTACGTGTGTACATGTCATGTTCCTCATATTGCCATTAAATAGTGGCGGCCAACTCGCCGTCGCGCAATAGCTTAAACGTTAGCCAATATTTAAGAATATTACTGATGTACTGCACGGTTTCCCTGCCGATCTGTTGCGCGGCTATAATTTCGACATTATTGAACCACACATTGGGGTCGAGACCAGCATCCTTGGCCTTAGTTCTCAACCGGGTCACTTTAGCCGGGCCGGCGTTATAAGCCGCAAAGGCGAACATGGCTTTATTGAATTCGTCCATGTTTTCATCCTTGAAATATCGATCAGCAATAAATCGCAAGTACTTCACACCCGCGTGAATATTGTTTTCGGTCTGGTCTATGTCGCTTATAGCGACGTTTTTGTCCGCGGCCGTGCTAGGTAAAACTTGCATTACGCCAACGGCGCCAGCGGAACTGCGTCTGCTTTGGTCGATACCCGATTCTTGGTATGCCTGAGCAGCGAGCATGGACCAGTCGAACTCATACAAATCGCCATACTTTTTAAACAACTCCAATGTTTCAAGCAAGCGTGGCATGTCATTTAATGTCAATGGATTTTTAACATAACTGGCGTTTTGCAGATAGCGCTGAAACAACACATTGCCAAACAAAGTGCCCTTACGATGGGTGCGAAGAAAATCGTTAATCTCCTTTGCCAGACGCGGGCTGTGTTTGCGAAAAGCCCAGGCAATGCTGCCGCCACTGCGCACTCTAATATCTTCATGCAAGGTAACGTTTTCGAGGGCGTGCTGCCAAACCGCGGCAATATGATTGTCTACTACAGTCATCGGAATAACACCTGCGTTGACCATTTCGAGCAAGTCTTCATCTTCCAAATATTTGTTGGCTTTTACCAAGCTTATCGGTTGTTTACCTTGCGCGCTAAATTGCCGATTGATTCGCAGCAGGCTATCGTAGTAGCTGCTGGACTCGCGAACATATATTTCTTTGCCGGCTAAATCTTCCAATTTGAATATCGCCGGTGATTGCGGGCCGCTTACCACAATCTCATTAACGGCTTCCGTTACTGGATCAGAAAAATCGATCACCTGTCGGCGCGCTTCAGTGATCGTAAAGTTAGCCACGGCGATATCGCCCACACCGGCCAGCAAGGCAGGAATCAGTTGCTCGCTGGCAACCGGTATAAAAATCACATGGACTTGGACGGTTTGTTTATTCAATTGCCGGTTAATCACCGCTTCGAATTCCTTCAATGCTTCATAGGCCATGCCACGCGCCGTAAGACCATCGAGAAAATAAGATGTTCTGCTGTATACCACCAGCGCTCTTATCGTTCGGCGCGCGATCATGCCGTCGAAGTCGCCAGTCCAGCGTGTCTCGAATTCCGAGGGCAAGAGACCGTCGTCTCTATCAATATTGGCCAAGGGTTGCGGCACATCTAGCGCAGGCGGAGCGCTTGCTTTAGCTGCTAGTTTTACCGGCGTAGGGTCAGCGGGCGGCGAGCAGCCGAGAGAAGCAAATAACACGCAAGCCAGCACAAGATGCGTGGCCTGGCGCACCACTAACATGCTGACCCTGCGCCTAGGAAATCACACTGCATTAAGGCTTACCGGCCTCGCGGCCAACAGAATAAAACCGCCACGCGTTGTCACGCCGCTTGGACCGCGCCGCTTCGGCGATATCCAGCAATGGCACATCACGTCGCCATGCGTCGCTAATTTCTGCAGGCACAGCGTGCCAATGCCGTTCAGACACGCTCAGCCATTGATTAAACTGGCCTATTAGACCGGCCAGGGAGAGGTGAGTGACTGCCTTATCTGGCGGCCATTTGGCAAGATCTAATAACGTGGTCGCCTGCACTAGTAATGCTTCGCTGCTTTCTTCCGGCCATTGATAGTCACGAGATAAACGCAATAAATAACCGATCACGGCTGCAAAAACGTGCATATCTTCAATGGTGCGGAACGGCTTAACGTAGTGCGTATAGCCGTCGCCTGGTAAGATATCCGCAGCCTCCACAGCCACTTTCTGCAGTTTGATACGGCAGTGACTAATTTCGGGTACAAAGGGTAAATGCGGTAAGTCTTCAAAGGTCAATCCCGGTGCGGTCGCTTCACAAAGAATGAGAACAATAGCAGGGCGGCCATCTTCGTGTTCTCCCTTGCGCGCGGCGACCAGCAGCTGGGTCGCATCGCGGCCGCCGGTAACGAAAGACTTTTTACCGTCGAGCGACCAGCCCCGCTCCACTGCTGTTAGGCGAGTTTGAATAGCGCGTGATGAATTGCCCTCGTCTTCAGTAACACAGAAAGACACTATCTGCTGTGCTTTTAGCTGGGGACACAGTTGTTGCAGCGCAGCGCGATAACCGCAGGCAAAGGCGATGGATACCCAATGACTACGAAACCCACCGGCAAATGCCGCCTGTATAGTCGAATGTGATTCCAGAACCGCTGGAAACCGTTGGCGCCAGGCGGTGATGCTGGAAATAAGCGCGTTGTCTGCTGCGGAGCTTACCACCGCGTTGTTCGCCAGCATCTGATCAAGAAGTTCTGCGTTATTCATGTGGCATCATTCGCCATATATTTGCAGTACGCCATTATAGTATATTCGTGATGGTGTTCGTATCGTACACCTAACCGATCGCGGCGACTTCCAACAATGAGGGGAAATGATGTTAGAAAAACTTTTTACCATGCGTGACAAAGTCTGTGTCGTGACCGGTGGCTCGCGAGGTCTCGGTTTGTATATGGCACACGGCTTTCTCGAAGCTGGCGCAAAACGCGTTTATATTACCGCGCGCAAGGCGGAAGCCTGCCGCGAAACGGCCGAACAGTTGTCCGCGTATGGAGAGTGCGTCGCCCTCCCAGGTGACATTAGCTCGCCGCAGGAGATCGAAAGTTTGGCCGCTGCGTTGTCTGCCAAGGAAGAACATATTGATGTGTTGGTAAATAACGCGGGTGCTGCCTGGGCCGCTAAACTTGGTGAGTTCCCGGAAAAGGGCTGGGACAAAGTCATGGATCTCAATGTTAAAGCGCCTTTCTTTCTGACCCAAGCCTTGTTGCCGCTACTTAAGAAGGGAGCAAAGGCCGACGCTACCACCAGTATTATCAACATAGGCTCGATCGCGGGCATCGTCGGGGAAAGCATCATGTCTTACAGCTATGGGCCCAGCAAGGCGGCTATACACCAGCTCACTCGCCATCTTGCCAAAGACTTGGCAGACGATCATATACGCGTGAACGCTATCGCACCCGGCCGATTTTTTTCAAAAATGACCGAATATGCAAGCCAGGACAAAGCAGTATACGAGGCCGAATGCGCGAGCATTCCATTGCATCGCTGGGGCGGCGAAACCGATATAGCAGGCGTTGCGATTATGCTGTGCAGCTCGGCGGGCGCTTTCATTACCGGCCAGATTCTTGCGGTCGATGGTGGCATGACGCTAGTTGCTTAGGCGTATATTACTGTGCAGTGGTGCATTAATACCAAAGCATGCCTCGAGACCGGTTGTTGAGGCATAATAGATTATTGTTTGAGCATGGATAATTTATACTATGAAGGAGTCAGTGACACTGCGGCTTGGGTTTGTTGCCGCGCTACTAATAATAAGTTTTGACCTACAGGCTCGTAAAATCGAATGCCACGCCGGGCAAAGTATTCGCATTATTGAAACACGCTATCCGCCGGCCGGCAGTGGCATCGCGTGCAACGTTACCTACCACAAACCCACGGAAGGCGTCGCTTCAAAGGTCTTGTGGGACGCGCGTAACGATGTGGAATACTGCGGCAACAAGGCGTGGCTACTAGCAAACAAGCTAGAAAACGGTGGCTGGATTTGCAATTCTATTTACGAAGCAACTGAAGGCAACGAAGTTGTACGCCTTTCGCGTACTACGAACGGCAGCGACAATGCCGATGCGCCCGCTTCTCCGCTGGCGTTCAGAAAGTTTCTTGAGGAAAATTTTAGCGTCGTTTTTCAGGCCAAGGCGGATTACTACTACGGGCAAGATGAGGAAGATTGCATCGAAACAGACTGCAAAAAGTTTTTCGACTACCGCAGCCAATTTATTACCGAGCCGGTTTCTTTCTTCGGTTACAATGTCTCTGCGGAGACAAAATTATGGATGGACCTTGAGTGTGACGGCAGCCACTGCTGGGGACATCTTTACAAAGAGCGAGAGGACATTCAAAAACTGTTGTTGCCAGAATTCGAAACCGGCGTCGCGTTTAACATTTTTCTCAAATCGCAAAACGATGGCTTTCCAGATTTGTGGTTACCTATATCACACAGCTCTTCCAACACCGTTGAGGTCAAACTGCTGCGCTACGTCGACGGTAGCTATAAAACGTTGGCTCACCTGTTAGCCAAACCAGAGCCCAAGATGCAAGCTGGCCCAGAAAGCGATACCGCACTGCAAGCCGGAGTGGTTACGCTTAAATCTAGCTACGGAGGAGAAAGCCTCGAGCTGGTATACCAAACCAAAGATATTGACTACGAAGGCCTGTTGCTCAATCCCAGCGAGTGAACTCTGCCGCTATGCGGCGGCATCGGCAATTTTTGTCACCTGCGCCGGTGGGTTGTCACCCTCGCGGCCAGACGGGTCGGTGTAGCGATTATTCAACTCCTGCACGTAGCGATCGGCATTGGTAAACACGTCGCGCAATGCTTTTCTTGAACGCCACCCCCACCCGGAGGGGCTGCTGCGTAACACGCTGTTCCAGAAACCCGTGTTGCGGGTAAATGCATTTTCTAGGCCGTCGAGTTGCTCAGTTCCCAGATCGGCAGCCTCGGTGGGAATCTTGTTGCCAACCTTCAAGGCCGCGCGTTTTTTGATGAGTGCGTAGATCCATAACAATACGACGGCGATTGGAACGCCGGCAAGCAGCGCTGTTTGCCATGAACCGCTGACCCAACTCCACCAGCTTGCATTGTTTTGACTGCCGTACACCGCTACAGCGACCAAGCCGGCGATGGGAGGAAACAAAAACAAGGCACTACGCCAGGCCACACCGGTGCGCCATTTTTTCTTCAGCGCGGTTAAACGCGGCACTAGGTCGTCTTCCATTTGATGCGCGGTTTGGTCCAGATTGGCAATGATGCGGTAGAAACGCTCCACCCTGACTTGGCCTATGCGCGCATAGATTTCCGTCAGGTCCGCGTCGCTTTTGCTTTGTAGGCGCTCGCGAACTGCTTCGTCCTCAATGGGACGCGCCTGGTCAGGATTGAAAATGGTATAGAATTTTCCAGCGGTCAGGCCTTCTTGCGCGATGGCCCGCTGCCAGGCACCGACGACTTCTTCGGGATTGTCTTCGGTGGCTGTGGTATCAATCTGATTGAGGATATAGAGGAATTTGCTGGCGTCACTGCGGTTTACCGTTTCGCCTACTAAGTGTTGCAAGGTATCGCGCATAGCGCCCGGCTCAGGGCGGCGCGCGTCAAACAACACCAGCACTAGGTCTGACAAATTCATAATATGGTCGGTGATGCGCAGCGTGGCCGTGCGTTGCGCGTCGGCGTCGAATCCGGGCGAGTCTATAATGATTTGGCCTTTTAACTTGTCGCTAGGGCAGGTCTTCAGCTGCAAATAGCTGTCGATTCTTGCGCCTTCGCTAGGCGAGACTTTCTCCAACTCCTCGCGCATTTGATAAAAGGGGAAGCGCGGATCGGCGTCTAGCGCTATACCCGGCAGGCTGCGCGACACCTTGTCTTTGGAATAGCAAACGACGGTGAACTTGTCGTCGACCGCTTGCGTACCGCTTTCCTGCAAGTCAAACTGCAAATAACGATTCACAAAGCTCGACTTGCCGGCAGAAAACGTCCCCAATATTGACACCAGCGGCCACCAAGGCACATGAAAAGCGAAAGACTGACTGGCTTTGAGCAGCCCTAACCGATAAGCGATGCGGTCAAGGTTGCGGAAGCTTTTTACCACCTCAACTAACAGCTGATTTTCATTTTTTAAGTGTGACTCAAGCTCGCTCAAGCGCTGTTTGACTTGTCGATTGGGTGCCCGCATGGAAAATCCCTTACTTTGTGAATGGTTGATAGATGGCCAGAAAAGGCATGGTCACCGCATCACAGCATGAGTTCACGATAACCGCCTTATATAAATAGAATAGCGCAAAAACGCAGAGTAACCGCGGCGGAGAATATATAGCTTATGCCGACGACGTTCAACGCAGAGCGGTGGCAAGCAAGTCTTATAGGCCCGTTGATCGTACCGTTAATACACTGAAAATGTTCGATAGTCGATCAATGCGAGTGCACGCCATGTAGAAATTATGCCCACTGCAATACATAATTATAAAATTTTCGTACTTTCTAGCCGTTTTATGTGTAATATTTCAGCTAACGCTGATGGGATTTAACTTGTTGACGTGATGCTAGACGCAAAAATTTTACGATTAAATAAAGCCGGCCTACCATTAGGTTGGTTGACCCGCGAGGAAACTGCCACGCTGATGGTCAAGGAGCAGATTATCTGGTCTGTCGGCGAGTCTGTGCTCGAAATCAAAGGCGGCTACAATCGACTTGGGGTGCGCTCGGTGCTGGCATTGCCGAGTATCGTTGCCTGCCAAGGAAAAGTCAGGACGATCGGCTTTCATCCGCCGCTGTGTAACACCTGGCTATTTCGGCGCGACCAGAATACCTGCCTGTATTGCGGCAAGCAGTTTCGCCCTTATGAACTGTCGCGCGACCACGTACGCCCAAAATCGCGCGGTGGCAAAGACACGTGGACGAATGTTGTCACCGCATGCAAACGTTGCAATCACCACAAGGGCGCGCACACTCCAGAAGAGGCTGGCATGGAGCTAATCGCCGTGCCGTTTGTGCCAAACCGTTACGAGTTTTTGTATCTGACCAACCGCAACGTGTTGACCGATCAAATGGAGTTTTTAAAAGCACGGTTTTCCAGCAATAGCTGGTGGACGTAAACACTGGCCCAGATTAACGCTATGCATGCGGCTCGACCACAACCTCCGTTTTAGCCGAGTTTGCGATAAAATAGGCGCCGTGCGCCAGATGAGGCATCTTGGCTAGCTTGTCAGAAGTTGGTACTGTGTTGGCTGATAAAGTTGCCTTAGGTCGAAGCGTGACAAGGATCATTGCCAGTTTACCGTCAGCGTTTTTAGCCATCACACCCTTGGCTTCATCGACATAGCTTTCCACAATATATTTACGACCCGCAGCGATTGCCAGAAACCACAACATATGGCAGCTTTATTGCGACGCCATGTACGCTTCTTCTGGGTCGACGCTTTCTTGCACCGACATTGGCAGCGGCACAACTTGCGGCGAGGAAGATGAATAGCGTGTTGTTGTACACAGTGACCGTGTTGATTTGGGGTTCGACATGGTTAGCCATTGAGTTTCAGCTGGGCGAGGTGGCGCCTGAAGTGTCGCTGGTTTATCGCTTCGCTACTGCCGCTGCAATCATGTGGTGTTATTGCCTTTTTAAAAAACTGCCGATGCGCTACGCCACTAAAGACCACGGGTTTTTCTTGATCTTGGCTTTATGCAATTTCGGCATTAACTACTTGATTCTGTACTGGGCACAGCAGTACCTGACCTCGGCGATGACATCTATTGCCTTTTCCACACTACTGCTAATGAATATTGTCAACAGCCGCCTATTCTTTGGCGCGCGCATAGCACCGCGCATCTATTTGGGCGCAACCCTGGGCATAGCAGGGATTGTTGCTCTGTTTTGGCAAGACATAAAATCGCTGGACCTATCCACTGATGCAATGTTGGGACTTGGCTTGGCTTTGAGCGGCACTTTGGTGGCGTCACTGGGCAATATGGCTAGCGTGCGCAATTCAAATAATCAGGTGGAGGTGTTGCAGGGGAATGCCTGGGGCATGTTATACGGCGCACTGCTTTTGACCGCTGTGGTTGTTATCACTGGAGCCGAATTCAGCTTTTCCTACACCTTGCCCTATATCGCGTCTTTGTTGTATCTGGCCATCTTTGGTACGGTGGTGGCATTTGCGTGTTACTTTGTCTTGCTAAAAAATATTGGTCCAGAAAAAGCGAGTTACGCTATTCTGTTGTTTCCAGTAGTGGCGGTGATGCTAAGCACCTTGTTTGAAGGTTTCGTGTGGCATGCCACTACATTGCCAGGATTCGTTCTGGTGCTGCTAGGCAATGCAATCGTGTTGACGCCCTTTAATCGGATACGCGCGTTATTTGTTGGTAATAACCGCAAAGTCATTGGGCTGAATACTGGCTAGCGCGCCCCGGAAAAATCTTGCGCGCTGCTTACTTCCTTATCCATTTTGTCGATTTCATTTTTTTGCCACTGTTTCTGGTCGGCATCCACAATGCTCGGCGTAATCAGCACGATAATTTCGGTATTGATTTTGCGATTTTCGGTGCGCGAGAATAGTCGGCCTGCGAGCGGAATATCTTTCAATAGCGGCACGCCGCTGTGCTCTGCGAAGTCCTGCGACTTGATCAGGCCGCCGATAAAGGAGGTAGCACCGTCCGGCATTAACAGATAGGTGTTGACCGAGGTTGTCGTTTGCGAGGGTATGCCCTCATTGATGGTTCCGGTACTTACCTCGGGGTGTATGTCGAGCATGATGCGGCCGTCGTTATCCACCGACGGCGTCACCTCCAGAATCACGCCGGACTCGAGAAATTCTGTGTTCTCGCTAGTGACTTCGTTAATTGTCACTGTATTGATATATCCCAGCCTGTCACCAACTATGACCGAAGCTGGTTGATCTTCAAGCGTCAACAACTTTGGCGTCGAAAGGGTTTTAGTGCGGCCTTCGCGATGCAATGCGTCCAACGCAGCAGTAAAGTCCTCGCCCGCGATGTTGACGAAGAAGCCGCTATCTTCTATTGACAGGCCGCGCGTACCCAAGCTGCTACCTGGCATGTTATTCACGTTAAACAGGTTCTGCCACTCAATGCCGAATGACTCGTCATCATCCAGGGTTATTTCCAGAATGCGCGCTTCGATCAAAATTTGTTTTGGCTGATAGTCTACGGCCTCAACTATTTTAGTGATGCGTCGTAAGAATTGCGGCGTATCTTCCACCACCAACAAATTGCGGCCCTTCATTTCCTTGATGATACCGTAGTTTGACAAATACTCTTTGACAATTGGCATCACATCCTGCGCTTCGGAGTATTGCAGTTTGAAGGTTTTAACTTGGGTTATGCCACTGTCGACGTACTTACCGACGTTATCGTGCTTGACAATAAAGTAACTGCGACCACGCCGTTCGACATCGAAACCCGCGGCGTTAGCAATCGCTCGAATCGCCTCGGTTAAACCGACGTTGTAAAGGTTGACCGACACTTCGCCAGAAACGCCCTGCGACAAAAGAATGTTGACGCGCTCTTTCTTCGACAGCATCTCCATTGCTTCGGCAATGTCCACCTCGCGCAGCGACAGGCTAATATCATTATTTACCCGCGCGAGTGTGGGGGCGCTGACCAGCAGTTGTGCTAGCAGCACGAAAACGATACTTAACGCCATATTCGTCTTTGATTTATTTTTCGTTCTTGATTTATGTTGCATAGTTCATCACCGTGCGGCCACCCCGGCCTCGTTTGCAATCCTGCGTTTTCTCTGCGCGTTCATTCTTGTGCCATTGACAACATGATTTGCACTTCGTCCTTCACAAGAACCGCGCCATCCTCGCTGACTTCCTGTACTAGAAAACCGTCGATCTCTTCGCCTACCGCCAATATCTTGCCATTGATATTCACCAGCGGTGCAGTTGCCGAATACAACACGGCCCTGAGATGTAGCAGCGCTTGTGGCGCGGCTTTTTGTTCTTCAATAGCAGCCTGCTTGCTGCGCTTGCTAAAGTCGGGTTGTGTAAACGGGTTATGCTTGATAGCGCGTTGTGGCGTTGTGGCAACAGTAGGCAACGCTTCTTGTTCATTCGGTTCGGCGGCGGCGAACAATCTACTGCTGATACAGAGGATGGCGACGATACCGATCTTTGAAGCGAGTTTGCGCAACATCATTTGTCGACCCGGTAAGACGCGATCGTCATCTGCACACGCAGCGACGAATCTTGGTCCCTGCCTTTGTACGGCGTTAGGTTGAACTTTTTGACAACAACGAAACCGAGACCATTTTGAAAATCGCTGAGCAAGTCATAAATATCAAAATAGTTGCCGAGCAATGTGACGCGGAACAACATCTCCCGAAATCGGTCGATCTTCTTGCCTTTCTTCGGCTGCACGCCTGACAACACAATATTGTATTTCCACGCCATGTCTTGCAAACGACCAATGACATGCGATTCAAACTGCTTGAATGGCAGGCTGGAACTGTCACCGTTCAGATTTTTCTCCAGCGCACTGATGTCTTGCTTTAACGACTGCAAGTCTTGTTGCAGAAAGTTGTTGGTTGTCACTACCGAGCCCAAAACGGAATAGGATTGCATCACGCTGCGGTAGGCTTTGAACTTTGGCGCAATGGCGTACGATAGAATGGCCGCCACGACGACCAAAAAACACAACCCCAGCATGGTCAGGAAGCTGCTACGGCTAACGTTGGCAAGACGGGTACGCATCAACCCATGCCACCGGTATTGTTGACCAAAATTGCGATATCGAAGTCGACAATATTGATGTCACTAATGCGACTCAACGCGGTTTTCACAACCTTAACGTCGGCTATTTCCCTTTGACTCAACAAGCGTTGCACGAACCCTGAAAAGGCGGCATGGTCCAATGCCTGCCCCTTAATCGTAATATGTGTGTCGACATGCCAGCGATCAGGCATGGCCGGCTCACCCTTGTTTTTTCCGGTAGCAACAACGAAGTAGCCGGTGTTGGTTGTTTGCTGTTTAGGCTTTGCGGTTTGCCCGGCGCGCGCAAACTGCCAATCGAGAAACCAAACTTGTTTGTCGAGCAACGCCTTGTCGATAACGGCGAGAATACTCTCGACGCTGGTGCCACCGCGCAAGCCATTGAGTAAACTCCACTGCCGAGCAAGCTCTTCTTTGCGATTGCTGAGTTGCTCGAGCTCGAGTTGTTGCTGTTGCGTGATCGCTTTCTGCTGCTGTAAGGCTTGCAGTTCTTTTTGGGTGGAGGCGGCAGTAGTATCCAGATAGAAGTAGCCAGCGGTTGATAGCACCAACGTGGCAAGCAAGCCGACGGCAGACTTTTTTAGCCAGTCGAGTTGCCATAACCAGTAGCGGTATTCTTGCGGTATCAGGTCGATATCAGCCATGATCGCTTAGCCCTCTCAACGCCAAACCAGTCGCGACCGCAAACTCGGGGCGGTTTTCACTGAACATTTCCGCCATGTCGCCACTCGCCCGAAAGCGAATTAGCGGGTCGGTGATCACCTGCACCGGAATGCCGAGCAAATCGCTGACTACCTTGTTTGCGCCGCGCCAACGCGCAACGCTGCCGAGTAAAAATATTTTTGTTACCGGATCGCCGCGAGTTTCCGACACGGCATACACCAGCGCGCGGCGTATGTTTTCGCTAAGCTGCATAAAGCTCGGCTTTAGCACTTGTAATATGGTGCTGGAAATTTCGGGATCGACCGTATCGCAATAGACTTTGTTGTCGCCATCGTCATCGCCCAAGCCGTGTTGCATAATCTGGGTTTTCGAAAGCTGGTCATTAAGACCCAGAACTTGTTCCAACTTATCCAGCAATAACGCCTCACCGAAGGCGATTTGCTCGTCAAACAGCAGGCGACGGCCAGAGATAATCGACAAATAGCTGCGCCGCTGACCAAAATTCACGACCAACACCGTTTCCCCTTCTTTCGGTTTATGCATCTCGGCGACCAGTCGTTTAATCGAGGCTGGGCCAATTTCCAGACAGTCGACCTTTAAGCCCGCCTTACGCAAACATTCAAGATAGGCGATAACTCTTTCGCGCCGTGCGATGGCGACGATGGCGGTCGATTTGCCCTTACTCTCTTGCTGCCGTACCGGAAGATAGTCGACTACATAATCTTGTAAGGCCCCCTCAACCCGCTCGGATACGCGCTGCGCGATGACCTGCACTTCTGATTGGCCAGCTTGCAACTCGTAACTCACCGACATGATTTTCAAATCGGAGGCCGGCAACACAGTGTTTATCGTGCGGCCTTGGAACTTGTTTTTGCTGAACGCCTGTTTAACGATCTGTTGCAGATTTTTCTCGGAATAGATACAGGCTTCGCGGTCACCTAGATACGGCACCGACGCCCAGGCGTTGATACCCGGTTCTCCATTCGCCTGGCTTGCCAGCTGCACAATATTCAGGCTGTGCAGCGAAGGTTCGACACCAATCGCGCCATAGCTAGCCCTAGCTGTGGCTTTTTTGAAGCCGCTGATCAGCCCGTTTAACATTTATTCTAGTCCCGCTTGCGTTGCACTCATGACACGGCAAAACCACGCTCGGCCATGAAAAATGGCCGTGCGAAACGAATCCATTTGTCTCTACTAAGCCTAGTTAGCTATGCGGATATTGCCAGTGGAGGCAAGATAGATTCGCCTCAAATTCGGCTTTCAAAGAGTGGAGAGATTAAGCAGCGGCGCTACTGTCGTTAGCGGCTTTGAACGGGAATTCACCTAGTTTGATGTTGGCCATGGCCACGTCGGATTTGCAATCCTTCGCCTTGTAAAGCAGCTTGTCGGCGCTACGGTAGAGCTTGTCGACGTCAACCCGAGTTTGCGCTGGAATGGCGATCACACCAGCGCTAAGACCCACCTTACCCATATGCCGTGACCGCGACTTGTTAGCCCTGGCGCTGAGACCACTTACTACGAGATTGAATGCCGCCTCAGGCGCAGTTGTCGCAAACAATATGGCAAATTCGTCACCGCCCAGGCGGATAATAATCGCGTCGCCACTGAACACAGCACGTAGTTCTTCTACCAGCCATTGCAAGATCTTGTCGCCAAATGCATGGCCGCAGTTATCGTTCAATGGTTTAAAATTGTCTATATCCATACAGGCAAAATAGTGCGCCACGTTTTCGTCCAGTTTTTGTTCCAGCTCTCGCGGAAATTGCTCGTCGAAGAAACGCCTGTTCCAGGCGCCGGTGAGTGGGTCTTTATTGGACAACAACATGATGTCTTTATGCGCTTGCATTAGTTCAAAGTGGGTTTTGATATCGTCTTTGCGTATACCAGCATTGCGCGCTACCAGCACCAAGCTGATAATGCCGGCGCCGAGCATTATGAACTGCAAAATAAGCAGGTTTTCCTGGCCAAATCGATTTTGCATACCCCACGTAGACAAGGTAAACGTGGCGTAAATCAGGATGGTGACAATAAGGCCTTCACGCAGGCCCCAGGGGACTAGCGGAATCACCATAAACAGCAATGCAATGCTGACAAACAGAATACCATCGAAATTCCCTGATTGCTGTGCCAACAATACGAAGGCCGAGCCACTGACAATGAGTATGGTCATGCCGAGCAAATGCAGCGAGCGGATATCCGGCACCGAGCGGCAGGACAAGCCGACATGGACGCTCAATATACCTAGCAGGACGTAGGTATACAGCGAGCCTTGCTGCTGATTCAGCATGTAATCCAGCGTGGCCTCGGCAAACATCATGGCCACGAAGACTGCGCACAGCACCATCAACCCGCGACGGGTTTCATGCAACATCGACTCATTGCAGTAGTCATGCAACTGCTGTTCTGGAAAGCAGTTAATGCTCCAAACCGGGTCGAGGAATTTTTTGATAAATTCAACCATTGTCGCAATTTTGACCTTATCAAGCCTGGCACAGGCTTCTAACACTTAAGTTTAGTTCAATCGCTTGTATTCACAGTTAAATCTGTCTACCGCTCAGCGTTTTATTATGGTGTTGGCAAACAGACTTTGTGCAGCACCTGACCAGAATCACGGGAACACCCACCACCCGCTGATATGGAATGTATGATTGCCTCCAAGCTCGGAGTACCATTGCATGTTAGAGCTGGTATCGGCGTTGACATGCAGCGTGGCGAGATCGGCGCCATTGCCCTCGGCTTCCTGCAAGTCCAGTGCGCGAGCAAGCGCCGAGCCCGTTTCGCGCACGCCCATAAGTTGTTCCGCGCCCGCTGCTGCGTTCTCCAGGGTAACGCTGACCACGGCGCCAGCCGGTACGCCAGCGATGGCGTTTAAATCAACATCTTCCCAAACCGCGGCAGTCACAGCCGTCCCGCTGTTGTCAGCGCTTTCCACATAATTGCCCGGCGGGTCGCTCCAGTAGCCGGCGAGGTGAAAATCAATCTCGGAATCCGACTGAGCGTAGACTTCAACGGTTGCGTTCGGGTCCGAGCCGGTGCCTACTAATAAGGTGATTGCATCACGCCCACCAGCTTCGGCTTCATGGATATCAAACCGTCGTTGGCTCGTCGAGCCGTCCGTTCGTACCCCAGCTAGGTATTCGTTGTCGGGATCCCTGTTCGCGATAACTATTTCGGCAACCTGTCCGGGACCAGTACCGAAACCGGCCAGCGAGCGGTCGAGCCAACTAGCGCTTGCACCCGCACTGAATTGATCCCAGGCCTCGACATAGGTCCCTGTTGACCAATAGCCAAGCAGGATGAAAGACACATCGTCCTTGTTTTTCGCGTTGTGCTCAATACTTGCGGACGCGTCGGCCTGCACGTGCATCACGACCAGATCGTTGCCCCCTTCCTCCGCTTCGTGCAAATTTAGTTTTCGATCAAGTGCCGAGCCCACGGCGCGCACACCACCTTTGCGTTGTCTGTCCGGGTTGGAGTTAACCACCGCCACCTCGACCACCGCGTCGGGGGGCACACCAAGAGCGCCAAGTTCCTTAGTTTCCCAGGCATCACTTACACTCGCGCCCCATGTCTGGTAGGTTTCGACATACGGGCTGGGTGCGTCTGCCGACAGGTACATCAAGGTATCTGCGCCACCCTCCGCCACCACATGCTCACAGCTTAGTGGCTGGATAGCACTTGCTTGCGACACTGTTGCGCCGAAGCCCTCCAGGTCGTATTCCCGCAATTTCGTGCCGCTAAAATCGTAGACGGCGTTCTTGCAGCAATCATAGGTCACAAGCAGCTTGTCGCTGCCGGGTAGGTGTTTCACATCCTGCACAAAAGATGCGCCTAGACCGTCGTTGACATCGATAGTGCCAAGCTCGGTGCCAGCCTGGTTAATCACGGTCACTATTTCGCTGGTGCGATCCAGCACCAGCAGAGTGCCATCGTAAGTGCCGCTGTTGCTAACCCCGACGAAACCGATGCCGGCCGGCTGGCCAATGCCAAAGTCACTGGTTGCCAAGGCGCTGACGATATTGCCCGACATATCCACGAACACTACGGAACTGGTGCTGGTCAACGCCAATTCATCGGCATGGATGCCGGCACTGACGTACACACCGCCACTCACATCGGCGACTGGTACAGCGAGGGTAGTCAGTAGGGTGCCGGCCATATCAGTCATGTAGAACAGGTCGTCGAACGTGTCTATCAGTATCCAGGCGCCGTCGGCAGGGGCCGATACGCCGTTAAAAAGCGTACCCTCGGGTATGTAGGTGATCGCCTGCACATCCTCGGCGCCCAGCGTGGCGGAAGAGAATTCGCCGACTTTAGACATCGGCGTGTAATCTGCTTCGCAGCTTGGCGGCGGTGTCGAGGCGCAACTGGTGCCGCACTCGCAGAAGTACGTGAGGGTTAGCTTGGGGTGCGGCTCACTGGCATTGTCGCTGCTGTGATACTTATTCTCATTACCGCTGGGTGAAGGATCTGAGAGTAGTATCAATCCGTAGTTCGGTTGTGATCCGCTCACCCATGCCTGGGCAGCGGCAGTGATACCCATGGATTTGGGGCCAGTGCCGTTGGCCAGAAAAGAGCCCGCGACCTCAGGGTCGTAGTCACCGCCGGGAGTGTTCCAGGAATTTGTGCCGTCGTAATCGTCCCATGTGGCCCCATCCTCGGTCCAGTCGCGAACCAAGCGATGCGCCTTAACCATATCGGTTGAGCCGAAGTTTTGCAGGTAGAGTTCAAGGGTCGCGGTTTGAACCGTCGCTGATGCAGGCAGCGCTGAAAGGTCGAATTGCAATAGTGTCCGATATTCTTTGCCGATCAACGAGCTGGTCTTGAGTCCGTTGTCATTACCCTTGTTATGACCCGTATGCCCGGATTCGCCTTCGATAAACGTATCCTTGCTCTCGGCCCCAGGCTGCAAGATCAGCGTCTGAGGTGTTGCCACATCATAGACCTTCACGCTATCGTGGGTGAGAGTATGTGTTGCGCCGTTTGCCAGTGCCCCGACTGCTGAGATGGAGACCGGCGAACCGGCGTTGGGAACGAAGGTAGCACTATAACTGCCTGCCTGAAACTGCGTGTAAGCGAGGCTGTAGCTACCGCAAGTTTTATTGTTGGCCACCCACTCGGCATGAGCAAGGCCCGCCTCGGCGATATAGCGGGCGCGGTCGGTTTGAGCTTGCTGCTTGGTCAAATTGAGGTTGGCGATGCTGTCGGTATTGATTAAATAGGTCAGCACCGCCAATAGCGCCAGCATAAAGATGGCCGGCACGAGAATATAACCGCGCTGCTGTCCTTTCCTCATATCGCCCCACCAACACGAACTTGCGTGGTCAACTGCACGCTTTGTCCGTCACTGTCGGTAAGTTGTAGCGTTAGCGTTACTAGCTGCGCGCGCTCGTTAGTCATGGGCTCGCGTACGACTGCAAACAGCGTGACATTTTCGGCGATTGTCTGCTCGACGAAGTCGCGCCCGTCCGGGGTGCCGCCACTTCCATCTTCGTCCCACGGTACGGGGGTGCGTTCTATCAGGTCGCTGCCATTCAAATAGAACACCACGGCGTCGTACCAATCTTCATCGCTTTGCCCGTCTTCGTCGTCGTCTTCCGGGTCGTCTTCGTTGGTATTGCCGTCGCCATCCTCATCGACGTCGCAACTACCGGAACAACCGTCGCCGTTCATATCGGCCGGCGGGTCGTCGTCAACGGTGCCATCAACATCGTCGTCGTTAGCGTCTACTACATCTTCATTGGTGAATATCGGCCAATTCAAAACGTTGTATTCGTCGTCATTCGCAGCCACTCCATCATCGACGACGCCATTCCCATCATCGTCGATGCCAACAATGCCCGACGCCGCGTCGTTGCTGGTATCTTCTGGCAAGTCTTCATCGATTAATCCATCGCCGTCGTTATCAGCATCGGCAATGCCATCGCCGTCCCTGTCTATATCGTGCGACAGGGTAACTGCCAGCACATCGCGTTCATTTTCTTTCCAACCGGGGCTCGAATCGCGATCGGCAAACGGTACCAATAGCCATGGCGATGTACTCAAGGCCCGTTGCATACGCTGCATCGCGAAGCGCGCCTGCTGATTGAGTGCGTTTTTGCCACGCACTGGTTCGCTGGCGCCAAAACCAGTGCTCAGTGCACTAGTGATACCAAGCATTAACAAACTGCCGATCATCAGGGAGACAAGCAATTCAATATAGGTGAAGCCGGGCTGTTGCAGCGCGCTTTTCCGTTTTTGCGTGCAGTGGCGGTTAAAACGCATGAATCAACGTTTCCAGCGAGTCAGCCGTATCTTCAATCGCGACCTGCACCCACAGCAAATTGTTGTCGCCGCCAGTCAAAGGATTATTGTCGCCATCCGCATTGGTCGTGTCGTAACGGACGATATACACCAACAAACGATCGGGTTCGGAGATCGCGTCGGAGTAGGTTGTATTGATGGTCGTTGCGCTGCCGGCGGCCGCTCGCAATACGTCTACCGATTGGGCTAACACATTTTCCATGCGACCCTGCAGCCGAAACTGATTGATCGTGCGCGACTCGTGAATGTCGCTGGTCTGAATACCGACTTGCAAGGATTCCATCGCTGGAATCAGGCTGAAAGCGATTAACACGGTGACTATCAAAACTTCGACATAGGAGAAGCCTTTGTTGCCGCGAGCGTAGCGGCGGCTCATTGCACTGCGACTCGGCCGTTAATTGGCGCGAGACTTACGCTGCGCTGAAAGCCGTCGCTACTCAGGCCGATATTACCGGTTGTCAGGCGGTAATAAACACCGCTGCCGTCTATGTAATGCGGTGCTCCATTGGCGGTAAAATACACATCGCGCGAACTGATGCTGACGCTGGCTGGGCTTTCGAAATTAAAGGGGGGGTTGGAATCACTCAGCGCGATGCCCGACGTATTACTCGCGGTGAGCACATTGAACTGATAATTTTGCTTGCTCACCGGATGGCGTAATATCTCATCTAGCACAGGTGCTATGCCGGATGTGTCTAGGGTATGCAAGGTTATCTGGCCGTTGCTTTCGCTGTGCAGCGCATGCGGCTTGCCCGTGCGAATCGCTTCGCTGCGCACGAACTGTAAGGCATGGCTTATTTCGGTGGCGGCAAGTTCCAGTTTTTGTACGGCGTCGCCCGCCGTAAATGAAGGGATTGCAAGTGCGGCGACAATGGCGAGAATGGTCAGCGCACCCAGCAGTTCAGAAAGCGTAAAGCCCCTCATTGAGACGCATAACATGGTAGAACGGCAAGTTACTTGAACTCTGTTAGTGCGCGTCGTAACGCTTGCCGGCGGGATCGAGGTCGTCGTCGTCGGCGATAAATTTGCCCGACACTGTATCGTACTTCCAGCCCGCTGGCGTAGCATTACC
>JBPCXM010000771.1:0-7991 GCA_051008535.1 Pseudomonadales bacterium
CAGCTTGCGTCACCCGGAGTGGCATGCCCAATTGACCAATGGCAAATCCGGATTGCGCGAGGTTTTCCTTGGCTTATCTCCAATCCTGGGTCATTCGGTACTGGAACCTTACCTCGATGCTTATCGCGTCGTTGCGGAGCAACTGGCGAACCAGGATGCCGCACAACCTTTTGAGCAAAAAGCCTTTGTTGCAAGCTGTTTGGTGACAGGTAAACAATTGTTATTGCAACGACAACTGGTCAGCAGCGAATCGATCGCAAAAGCGATGTTCGAAACCGGTGTTAAAGTGGCGCGTGACTACGGGCTTCTGGACTCATCATCGGATCCCAAACTGTGCAACGAGAAACGCCAACAATTCGCGATTCAAATGAGTAAGGTAGGCCGCCAGGTAAGGGCCTTACGCTCGCTGAGTAGCGCGCGTAGATCCGGTCTGTTTTTTTAGCCAGCTCACGCTAGGCGGCCTGCGCCTGTGGTGCCGGCAGGTTCCTCAGTATAAAGTCCGTCATGTCATTAGTGGCAATCCTTGCCTCAGGGAGCATTTGGCCAAACATCACAGGGAAACAATGCGGCACACCCTTCCATATATGGCATTCCGCATCAACACCGGCAGCTACAGCCTTGCGGGTAGCATAAACAGAACAGTCTCTAAATATTTCTATACTACTTGCCAAGAAATACAAAGTTGGCAAACCGGTAAAATCTCCGCGCAAGGGAGAAACGCGTTCGTCACGCAACAACTCATAATCATTGTGCAAATAGTGCGTGATCACCTGCTGCAGCGCGTATTGATTAAACATCGGGTCGCTGTAAGTATTCACATTATGTGATTTCAGGCTGCCGCTTAATTCCATGCCAGGCGAAATCATAAGTCCAGCCGCTGGTAATGGTAAGCCTTCGTTTCTGGCTTGTTGTATGACTACCAATGCCAGATTGCCACCCGCGGAATCTCCGGCGATGATTATTTCATTTGGGTCTATCCCTAGCTCGAGCAATCCTCGATAAGCGGCCATTGAATCTTCTACCGCTGCCGGAAATGGAGCTTCTGGCGCAAGCCGGTAGCTGGGCATTGCAGCCAAAAGCCCGGTGCGTCCGGCCAACTCACAGACAAACGCCGCATGCGCACGCGGTGTTTCCACCACAAAAGCCCCGCCGTGCAAATACAACAGCGCACCTCGGCTACGGCTAGCACTGGCGCGAAACCAGTGGGTAGGAATACCATTCAGATCGTCTTCCCAATGGTGGTAATTCTTAGGAAACTTCGCCCGACCCTCTATATATTTGTGTAAGAACTCCCGCATTTCCGCCGCTGGTTTTGTGTCCGCCTTAAATTGAGGTTTAACAAATATGCGCAGCGCTGCATTAAGCAAATAGCTATTCAAGCTTTGCCGGAAAAGTAGGCCTTTGTTATATCGGCGGTAATTGATCATATTTGCCTTAGCTGATCCTTGAATACTTCAGTGTATGTGAGCGTGACGCGGTGCGTTTGTCAATTGAGGAAAGAGAGCAGTCAAGGTAAGCGTAGAGGTACCGCCAAATCAACTTTCAACAATCGCTTGGCACACGCATCTGGGATACAAGAGGGCTATAATTCGCCCAATAGGAACTAGCTGACCTATACGAATCGGATGCTTAGAGATTGCGAAATCCGGGGGTTCTAGTCCGGCCCCGGGGCACCACTAAAATCAAAGACCTACGTATTAGTGCGGTTGCTGCATTCATGTGGATGGTTGATATCGAACAAACTCATTACTGTCTTGCGTACCAAGCTGTACCAGTTTCGGATGAATAAATTACCTCTCCCTGCCCACCTGTTGCTCCGAAAGAACACCGATATTAACCAGCTTTTTTAGATACTCGGATGTGGTTTGAGCTATTTCCGTCGAAAGGACGATGATGGTGATGGGGTCGCGAGCTGATAATAAGTGGCTACTGCCCCGACAACGCCATAGCGGTAATTCGCCCTTAGAATTCTGCCCCACTATCAGCGAGCATCACAACGTCGTCCGGCTTAAGTTCACCGACTATATTGACGAACACAGCCTCTTCGGGATTGATGACCAATACGGACAAACCCACTATGAGCTCGTCCTCCCCAGCCTGCATAATGACTACGCGCTCATCAGCTTCTTTGACTGTGACCAGTGTTTGCCACCCCGACTGTTTGAGCGTGGATACAGACTCATTGACTGCGGTATCGAACAGTTCGTCATTGTTATCGACTTCATACACGCGTATACGTACACCCTTGACTGCTTGCAGTACGGCGCGGGCAAGTTCGTTAGCTTCTTCCCCAGCCTCATCCGAATTCTCTATTGCATGACGTACAAACCAACGAACGGGTATCAGTGCTTTCGGCCCCAACGCCAAGCTGAATGACGGGCTTGTTTGCAGGCGGTCGGGTAAGCTCAAGTCCGCATAGCCAGGATGAGATTGTAAATCGGCTGACGTCATAAGGCAGCCGCTCAAACCCAAAACAACACTCACGACACCGACGATTCTCACTGCGCTGCTTAATAAATTCATTCTATTGCCCCACGTCGATGTCCAACGATTCGGTAATTGTGGATATCTTAGCCGGATCAATCTCACCAACAATATTAATAAATACTGCCTCGCCGCCTTCTTTCTCAGGCGACACCGCCATGACAACAATACCGTCAATCACTTCATTGGTACTTTTACTGAAGATCCGCACCCGTTCACCTTCATCATTCACAGTGACTAACGTTTCCCACTTGTCGCGCTTTAACTTTTTACTCACGTCTTCGATCGACGCGACAGCCGTTGCCGCCTCACCGTTCATTTGGTAGACACGCACATTAATGAATTCCAGTCTGGAGAGTAGTTCAGCCACTTCCGGGTCGTTCTTTTTAGCAAAGCTACCGACCATGCGCATTAGCGCCGCCGTCAGATTAATCTCTACCTTCGGGTCACCATAGTGCCCAGATAAATCAGCAAAGTCGATTTGACCCGCCGGGCCGGCAAGGGCGGGAGCCGACAGCAGTAGAGCGATAAGCTGGGCTGTGACGACGGTTTTTAAATATTTCATGTTGGCTATCCTCTGCAACGAAAATCTGAAAGTGGAGATAAAGTAGCGACTACAATTCCCTGCGTTTTTTGCGGTCGATTTGCGGTAACTCGATGGCGTTAACGCTGTGAACGACAGGCGCGAAAACCGCTTTTTGCATATTGTTACCAAGCGTATCGACCAATCGGGCTTCCACGGCCTTGTTCGTTTCATTCAAATAGCGAAAAGCGATAGTTAAATCTTGTTGCGCTTGTTCCAGTTGGGCTATCGTTTTTCGCTGTTCATTCATTTGCAACATTACGGCAACCATGACTACGCTGGCAGCTACTCCACCCCATGTTTTCCAGGAAGGTAATTTAGAGAGCCTCACTAGAGAAAAAAAGCCATTTGAGAAAGTGGTTTGCCGTGAGTGATCTGGCATCTCCTCAGTCTCGCTATCCGCAATGGCGTAGAGCTTTTCCGTCAGCCCCGCGGGAATGTCAACCAACGGCACAGCCTCTATGTCGTCGACACTTTGTCCGGGTTCGGCAAAAACTTTCCGTAAAAAATCGGATTCGTGATTCGTGGTTTGCTCGTCTTCTTGCTTCATAGTTCAACACCTTGCAGCAGATCACGTAGTTGCCTACGGCCGCGGTGGATATATACTTTTGCTTGGTTTTCACTCAGTTCTAGCATACGCGCAACTTCCTTCACAGGTCTTTGTTGCAAGTCCGCATGAGTAATCAGTGACCGATACGGTTCTTTCAATTTAGCTATTGTCTGTCTTAACCATTTGCTAAGTTCGCTATGGGCTACTGTAGAGCTGGGTCCATTACCTGGTTCGTCACAAAGACTGTCCTCAACTCCATCAGTGACGACTGGCCGTCGTTGTCGCAACTTATCAATACACAGGTTGCGAGTAACGTGTAGTAACCACGCTTTACCACTTTCCATATCTAACATATCGCCACTCCGACCCTTGTTAAGGTGCTTCCACAAGCGCTCATAAGCTTCCTGGCAGGCGTCTTCTGCTTCTATTGCATCCGCCAGTATGTGTACAGCCTGCGAGTAGATAAGCCGTTGCTGCTGGTTGACCAACGATCGAAACAGTAATTTAGTATCTGCCAAGTATGCCTTCCATTTTGGCCTCTTCGTTGAGCGCTTTACTTTGTGCCCAGTTACTTAATAAAACGAGCGTCGGCAAAAAAGGTTACAAAAAAAGAAAAAGAGAGCAGACGAACGCAGACGGGGTCCTCGTTCTGATCAGCATCTTCACCGTCGTGCCCGGGGACGAAGCAGTCTTACCGGCGGCGGGGTCGGGCGACGTAGAGGATCACCGTAAACCGACCTTCTGAACTTCTACTTGGCGCCCGGTTGGTGAAGCTCGATAACATTGCCATCGGGATCACGGATGAAAAAAAACACCGTGCCATCGGGCAGTTCAACGGTCTCAGTGATAGCAATGCCAACAGCGTTCAGTTGCCGTTCAACGGCCTCCCGATCTGTGATTTCCAAGGCGATATGGGTGAAACCCGTGTGTTTCTCGGCAACATCCATTAGCAGGTTGTGCTGCGCTGCATCGGCAGAGGCGTTGAGTATGAAATTAATATTGATTCCCGTTGGGTGCTCCATCACGGCAACCGGCTCTGGACCTATGGGTCCGACGATAAACTCAAAGCCCAGTTTTTCGTAGAATGCTCGCGCGTTATCCAAGTCCCGGACTCTAAGTCCTACGTGATTGATTCTCGTTATCTGTTCCATCGTTACACTCCAGTTCGTTTGGCGGCTAGCGCCCATGATGTGCTCACAGCGCATGTTGTTTACATTGTGCAAAATACTGGTTTTATATACAGTATAAGAGTAAACTCAGAACATGGACACGTGGCCGAAAATCATCGCTCATGCCGATATGGACGCATTTTATGCGGCCGTGGAACAGCTGGACGACCCCGCCCTGCGCGGTAAGCCTGTGTTAGTCGGGCCAAGGAGTCATCGCGGCGTTGTGTTAACCGCAAGCTACGAGGCAAGACCTTACGGCGTAGGGAGCGCAATGGCGGTAGCCGAGGCGCGACGACGCTGTCCTGGCGCCGTCATGGTACCACCCCGTTTTGAACGATACGAAGAAATTTCCAAACAAGTCATGAACGTCTTCGGCTATTTTTCTCCCGACGTCGAACCACTGTCCTTGGATGAAGCGTTCCTGGATATGTCCGGGTCGCAGCACATATTCGGGCCGCCCGGAATCATGGGGCGAAAAATCAAAGACGCGGTGCGAGAAGCCACCCAACTCAACATTTCCGTCGGCATTTCCTCCACCAAGTATGTCGCGAAAGTAGCAAGTGCGCACGACAAGCCAAATGGTTTGACCGTGGTTCCACCACATCTGGCGGTCGAGTGGCTTGCCCCCATGCCCGTCAATCGGCTATGGGGCGTAGGCAAGAAAACGATGCTGAAACTACATAACCTTGGACTGATGACCATCGGCGAAATTGCAGCGGCGGACGAACGTGAACTGCGCATTCGCTTGGGCGGCGCCGGGTCGCACTTCTACCAACTTGCGCACGCGATGGACCCACGGCGAGTCAAACGCGGTCGCACAGCAAAAAGCATTGGTTCCGACCGAACACTCAGCAAAGATGTCTCGCGCCGAGCTGACATTGAGTTGCACCTGCGCCGTACGGCCGAGAGAATCGCACGCCGCATGCGGGCGAAGCACTACGTGGCAGGTGGGATACGCGTGCGGCTGAAAACAGCAACATTTGAAATGCTCAGTCGGCAGATTCGCTTACCGAAGCCGGACGATACTGCCGCCGCATTCTTTGCAGCGGCGAAGACATTGTTAGATGGCTTCAACCATCCAGGGCCTTTTCGGCTTGTGGGTCTCGCCGCGTTCGATCTGGACTGGCGCCAGCAACCATTGCAATCCGACCTATTCGAAGACCACCAGCGCGACCTGGAGACAGCGATCGATCATCTTATCGATCGCTTCGGCAAAGGTGTTGTCATGCGAGCGAAGGATCTTGGCCACGCAGGCACCATTTCAGACCAAGGTGTGAACCTCGATTTCCTCGACTATCGGGATGGCGAGCGAGTATCAACGCCAGGAACGTAAACTACGATCCTATTCCTGCCTGAACGGTACTAAAGTCTAACAACATCCGCGATACGGTCGTTGATTCGCAGGTTGTGATCACCAACGGTTAAATCACTTAGCCTGCATTTCCAAGCTTGCGAAATTGTTGGTAAAGTGGCCGCTTCCAACAAGGGCAAAAACTATGAGCGCGGAAATCATTCGTTGCAGCAGCGACCTGAAACTATACGAAACGCTACTAACTAACAGCGATGTCAATCGAGTACGTCAGCAAATAGAAAGGCTGGAAGAAAAAAAGACCAATTTTGGTACACGGAGGCACCTGCTGGCAACGTCAGTAAGGCTAAGCCGCAGTATGGCATCCGGCTTACACAAAATGGCCGATCATTGCGTGGAACGCCTGGGCATTGAAACACCGCTGGAGTTGTATGCGTTTAGCAGTCCGCAGTTCAATGCGATGTGCTTTAAACCCGAAGAAGGCCGGGTGTTTATTATGTTTTCGTCGAGCCTGCTCGAAGCGTTTGAAGACAAAGAGCTGCTCTTTGTGATGGGCCACGAACTAGGCCATCACGTATATCAACATCACGATATTCCCGTCGGTTACTTGCTGCGAGGCAAGAAACCCCCGCCTGCCAGCCTGGCACTAGAGCTGTTTGCATGGTCACGCTACGCAGAGGTTTCCGCGGATCGTGCCGGAGCCTATTGTGCTGGTGACCTGCAAAGCGTTGCCCGTGCGCTGTTTCGTCTTGCATCTGGGGTAACCAGCGAAAAAGTCGTGCAGTTCAACCTGGAAGATTTCCTTAAACAGGTTGACGACATGGTTGCATTCGACGCCGAGCCCGGTCAAGGCGCGCCCATGCAAGATTGGTTTAGCACTCACCCCTTCAGCCCGCTACGAGTCAAAGCCTTGAAGGAGTTTCACGAGTCCGAACTGATGAGCCCTGGGGGCTTCGGCAAATCAGAGCTGGAAGTTAAAGTTCAGGATGTGATGAGTTTAATGGAGCCAAACTATATCGCAGGCAAAACCGACACCACTAAGGCAATGCGACGTTTATTTATTGCGGGTGCAATGGCGGTTGCCGATGCGCACGGCGGCGTAAGCGACGAGGAGAAAGCCGCTTTGAAAAGCTTTTTCAATAACGACCTCGATATTGACAAGCTCAATACAGAGCGACTCAAAGAGGTATTGCCAAAGCGGATTGCTTCAACCCGCGAATTGGTTAGTCATAGCCAATGCATGCAAGTCATCCGTGATCTTTGTCTGATAGCGCGTACTGACGGAGTAGTGGTTGAACCCGAGCTGAGTGTGCTGCGCGAAATAGCCAAGGGTTTGGATGTTCCGTATGCCTTTGTGTTGCAGTGTACTGAAGACGCCGTTGAACTGGACTAACATCCTCAACTAGATGTTCTACTTTTCATACGGCTCTAACATGTCGAGCAAGAGGATGCTCCAACGAGTCCCATCGGCAGAGTTCATTGCCGTATCAACATTGTCGATGCACGAACTGAGATTCCACAAATCAGGCAAAGATGGCTCTGCAAAGTGCGATGCATTTGAAACAGCCGATCAAAACAGTATCGTTATTGGTATCGTCTTCGAGCTTAGCGAACCAGAGAAGCTAGCATTAGATCGGGTCGAAGGGCTGGGTTATGGATATGAGGAAAAAATCGTTGTCGTAAATTCAATTGACGGCGAGGCAATGAAGGCCACGACCTACTACGCAACAGATATTGATCCGGCTCGTAAGCCTTATCACTGGTACAAAGAACATGTCGTTCGAGGCGCAAACGAAAATGGATTGCCGGCCTACTACGTCGAAACAATCACTGCTATCGATTCGGTGATAGACCCTAAACCTGGGCGTCACGAATTAGAAATGGCAATCTATTGCT
>JBPCXM010000772.1:0-16236 GCA_051008535.1 Pseudomonadales bacterium
GATTACAAATTGCCGGAAGGCGTCAGCGCCGAAACGCCGAGTCAAACAGAAATCGTATTGAAGTGTGCCGACAAACAACTATTGGGGCAGGCGGCGGCTGAAATCAGGTCGTTTCGCCCACCAGAGCCATACAAGGGCAAAGGGGTGCGCTACGTAGACGAGTACGTGCGCCGCAAAGAAGCGAAGAAGAAGTAGGTCAGGACTATGAGTGTCAAAAATGAATCCAGACTGCGGCGCGCCAAGCGTGGCCGCATGCATATTCGCGAGCTTGGCGTCAGTCGTTTGAGCATCCATCGCACGCCGCGGCATATTTATGCCCAGGTGCTTACTGCGCAAGGTGACAAAGTATTGGCCAGTGCATCCTCCCTGGACAAAACCCTATCGCTAGCCAAGACTGGCAATGTCGATGCCGCTGGCGCTGTTGGAAAGCTGATCGCCGAGCGGGCTAAGGCGGCCGGTATTGCGAAAGTCGCTTTTGATCGCGGTGGGTTCAAATATCACGGTCGGGTTAAGGCGCTGGCTGATGCCGCCCGAGAAGGCGGATTGGAGTTTTAGACGATGGCATACAACGATTCAAAAGACAAAAATACCGAAGGCCTGCAAGAGAAGTTGGTACAAGTCAATCGGGTAGCCAAAGTTGTTAAAGGCGGCCGTATTTTTGGATTTACCGCGTTGACGGTAGTCGGCGACGGCAAAGGTAAAGTTGGCTACGGTCGTGGCAAGGCGCGTGAAGTACCGGTTGCGATCCAGAAGGCGATGGAATCCGCCCGCCGCAACATGATCCAGGTTGATCTGAATGGTTCAACCCTTCAGTACGCGATGAAAGCACGGCACGGGGCGTCAAAAGTTTATATGCAGCCCGCCTCAGAAGGTACCGGCATCATAGCCGGCGGTGCGATGCGTGCCGTATTGGAGCTGGCAGGTGTGCACAACGTGTTGGCGAAGTGCTACGGCTCGACCAACCCAGTCAATGTGGTGCGTGCGACATTTAATGGTTTGCAATCCATGCGCTCGCCCGAAGATATTGCGGCCAAGCGTGGCAAAACAGTAGAAGAAATATTGAATTGAGGCGGTTGTTGATATGGCTAAGACTAATTCCATAAAACTTACCTTGGTGCGCAGTATCAACGGTCGGCTGCAAGCACATAAGGCCTGTGTAGCTGGTTTGGGCTTGCGCAGAATAGGTCATAGCGTTGCAGTTGAAGATACTCCGTCGACCCGTGGCATGATTAATAAAGTACATTACTTGTTGCGCATTGAGGAAAACACAAATGGCTGATGACAGCATGCGTTTAAATACTTTGCAGCCAGCTGAGGGCAGCAAAAGTGTCGCCAGGCGTGTCGGTCGTGGTATTGGCAGTGGCTTGGGCAAGACAGCTGGGCGCGGCCATAAAGGCCAAAAATCGCGCACTGGCGGTACGGTTAGACCCGGATTCGAAGGTGGCCAAATGCCGTTGCAAAAGCGCTTGCCGAAATACGGTTTTACCTCGCGTCTGGCCAGAACGACTGCCCAGGTTCGCCTGGCTGAATTGAACAAGGTTGACGCCGAGGTGATCGACCTTGATGCGTTAAAGAAAGCCGGCGTTATCAATCAGCACATATTGCGCGCAAAAGTGTTCTTGTCGGGCGAAATGACCAAGCCTGTGACGATCAAAGGCTTGCGAATTACCAAAGGCGCGCGCGCCGCGCTCGAACAAGCCGGCGGTAAGGTCGAGGAATAGGCGAAGAACATGGCGCCAAAGTTGCCGGGGGGCACAGCAAACAAGGTGGGAACGGGCGAGCTGTGGGCTCGCCTTCGTTTTCTATTGCTGGCCATTGTTATTTACCGCATTGGTACGCATATTCCGGTGCCGGGTATCAACCCGGACCGGCTGGCGGCCATGTTCGATCAGAATCAAGGTACGATTCTGGGTCTGTTCAATATGTTTTCCGGCGGTGCGCTGGAGCGCATGAGTATTCTGGCGCTGGGCATTATGCCGTATATTTCGGCGTCGATTATTATGCAGCTGCTGAGCGCGGTATCGCCGCAACTCGAGCAATTGAAAAAAGAAGGAGAATCTGGCCGGCGTAAGATAACCCAATACACGCGCTACTTTACTGTCGTCCTGGCGACCATTCAGGGTACCGGTATGTCGGTTGGTATGGCGGGCCAGGGTCTCGCGTTTGCACCGGGAATGAGTTTTTATTTCGTCGCCGTTGTGTCGTTAGTGACTGGCGCGGTTTTTATGATGTGGCTGGGTGAGCAGGTCACAGAACGCGGTGTGGGTAACGGCATTTCCATGCTCATATTTGCCGGTATCGTGGCGGGCTTGCCCGGTGCGATTGGTCAGTCGCTGGAGCAGGCGCGGCAGGGCGAACTAAACATACTGGTGTTGCTTGTCATATTGGCCCTTGCCATTGGTGTTATTTATTTGATCGTGCGCATAGAGCGCGGTCAGCGGCGAATCACGATTAACTATGCCAAGCGACAGCAAGGTCGGCGTGTGCAGCAAGCGCAATCCAGCCATTTGCCGCTGAAAGTGAACATGTCCGGCGTTATTCCGGCAATTTTCGCCAGCAGTATTTTGCTGTTTCCTGCATCGATTGCGCAGTGGTTCGGACAGTCCGCCGGCGATATGGATTGGTTGCAAGAGTTTGCGCGGATGATAGGCCCGGGCCAGCCACTGAATATCATTTTGTTTTCAGCGCTGATTATATTTTTCTGTTTTTTCTATACGGCGTTGGTGTTTAACCCGAAAGACGTGGCAGACAACCTGAAGCGTTCGGGAGCGTTCCTGCCTGGTATACGTCCTGGCGAACAAACGGCGACCTATATAGACAATGTGCTTACCCGACTAACCATGTTTGGTGCGATCTATATGGCACTGGTGTGTTTGTTGCCGCAGTTTCTGGTCGTATTTGCGAACGTGCCGTTTTACCTCGGCGGTACGTCGTTGTTGATCGTCGTCGTCGTCGTGATGGATTTTATGTCGCAAGTGCAGTCGCATCTGATGTCGACGCAGTATGACTCATTAATGCGCAAGTCAAATTTGAAAAACATTGGCCGTTAGGCGATGGTGAAGCTATGAAAGTCCGAGCATCAGTTAAGAAAATGTGCCGCAATTGCAAGGTGGTAAAGCGCAAAGGCGTTGTCAGGGTCATCTGTAAGACCGAGCCGCGTCACAAGCAACGGCAGGGATAAGACCTTGATTTTTAGAGATTCCAGCGATATTATATCGCGCCTTTTTTTGGTGGGCTATCGCTCGCCCTGCACCCTGGTTGGAGATCTTTGAATGGCACGTATTGCTGGTGTCAATATTCCAGATAACAAACATGCCGTCATAGCGCTGACCTATATATTTGGGGTTGGTCGCACGACAGCGCGAAAATTGTGTGCCTCAACTGGCGTTGAAGAACATGTCAAAGTGGCAGACTTGTCTGAAGGTGACATGGACAAATTACGCCAGGAAATCGCCACCTTGATGGTGGAAGGTGATTTGCGCCGCGCGGTTTCGATGAATATCAAGCGCTTGCTGGATCTTGGCTGTAATCGCGGCATGCGGCATAGGCGCAGTTTGCCATTGCGTGGCCAGCGTACCAAAACTAACGCGCGTACCCGTAAAGGCCCGCGTAAACCGATCCGTAAGTAATTCTACCAGCCGTTAAGGTACATATAGAGTATGGCGAAGCCCGCTGCAAAGAACATCAAGAAGAAAGTTAAAAAGACCGTGGTTGACGGTATCGCTCACGTGCATGCGTCTTTTAACAACACAATTATTACCATCACTGACCGTCAAGGTAATGCCCTATCGTGGGCAACGTCGGGCGGCTCTGGCTTTCGTGGCTCACGCAAAAGCACCCCGTTCGCCGCGCAGGTAGCAGCCGAGCGTGCCGGTAACGCCGCGCTTGAACACGGATTGCAAAATCTGGATGTAGAAGTCAAGGGTCCGGGCCCGGGCCGTGAATCCGCAGTGCGCGCACTGAATAATTGCGGTTTTAATATCAGTAATATCAGCGATGTTACTCCGATTCCGCACAATGGTTGTCGTCCTGCGAAAAAACGTCGCGTTTAATAGTAGAATTTTTGTATGGCAAGGTATTTAGGCCCCACCTGTAAGCTCGCACGTAGAGAAGGCACCGATCTTTTCCTGAAAAGCGGTGTGCGCCCTATCGATTCCAAGTGCAAGATAGAAACTGCGCCTGGCCAACACGGTATACGTCGTGGCCGTCTATCTGACTACGGTGTGCAATTGCGCGAGAAACAAAAAGTGCGGCGTTTGTATGGCGTACTCGAAAAACAGTTTAGAAATTACTACAAGCTAGCGGCGCGTAAAAAAGGTGCGACAGGTGAAAACCTACTGCAATTGCTTGAAAGCCGCCTCGATAATGTTGTTTATCGACTCGGTTTTGGTTCTACCCGTTCGGAAGCACGCCAGCTGATAGCGCATAAAGCGATCTTGGTGAATGGCCAGGTCGTCAACATACCTTCTTATAATGTCAGCGCTGGTGATACGGTCTCGGTTCGTGAAAAAGCTCAAAAGCAGCTGCGTGTGCAGGCCGCTATGGCGTTATCCGCACAACGTGGTCAACCAGGCTGGCTGGAGATTGATCCGAATAAAATGACGGGCATGTTCAGAAGCGTTCCCGATCGCGAAGATCTACCGGCAGAAATCAACGAAAATCTTATTGTCGAACTTTATTCGAAGTAAGCCTAGTTCGTCTCATTTGAATTTAGCTCCACAGGTATCCCTATGCAAATGGCTGTTACGGAATTTTTGACTCCTCGAGTCATTGATGTACAAGACTTTGGCGACGCACGAGCCAAGGTTGTTCTTGAGCCGCTAGAACGCGGCTTTGGGCATACGCTGGGTAACGCGTTGCGGCGTATTCTCTTGTCTTCAATGCCCGGCTGCGCGGTCACCGAAGTAGAGATCGATGGTGTGCTGCACGAATACAGCACGCTGGACGGCATTCAGGAAGATGTCATCGATATTTTGCTAAACCTGAAGGGCGTTGCGGTTGAATTGCATGGCAAAGAAGAGGCGCATCTCACGCTTAGCAAGAAAGGCCCCGGTCCCGTCACTGCCGGCGATATTCAACGCGACCACGAAACCGAGGTTAAAAATCCAGAGCATGTTATTGCGCATTTAAACGCCAATGGCGAGCTCAACATGCGTTTAACCGTAGAACGTGGCCGTGGCTATACCCCGGCTGACGCGCGTGCAGTTGCCGAAGAAGAAGCGCGCACCATCGGCCGCTTGCAGTTAGATGCTTCGTTCAGCCCAATTGAAAAAGTTTCATACGTGGTAGAGAGCGCTCGTGTTGAGCAACGTACCGACCTCGACAAACTGGTACTCGACTTAAAAACCGATGGCACTATCGACCCGGAAGAAGCTATTCGTCGTGCGGCAACCATACTGCAGCAGCAACTTGCCGTGTTTGTCGATCTTGAAAGCGATAGCGCCGACGAGCCGCAGCAAGAAGAAGATTCGATTGATCCGATTCTGCTGCGCCCAGTCGACGATCTTGAGTTGACGGTGCGTTCGGCGAACTGCCTCAAGGCAGAAAGCATCTACTACATTGGCGATTTAGTGCAACGCACCGAAGTCGAATTGCTAAAAACACCTAACCTCGGTAAAAAATCACTTACCGAAATTAAAGATGTGCTGGCATCACGTGGCTTATCGCTGGGTTTGCGCCTGGAGAGCTGGCCGCCCGCCAGCTTGAAAAACGACGAGCGTGTGTTAGCGTCTTAAAAAGGAAGGATCATGCGTCATCTACATACCGGCCGCCAGTTAAACCGCAATAGCTCGCATCGCAAAGCGATGTTTCGCAATATGACAGCGTCGCTGGTTGATCGCGAATTGATTAAAACGACCGTGCCAAAGGCGAAGGAATTGCGCGGCTTTGCGGAACCGTTAATTACGTTGGCGAAGGAAGACTCGGTCGCCAATCGCCGTCTGGTCTTTGACCGCATTCGTGATAAGAGTGCCGTTGGCAAATTGTTCGGCGAACTCGGGCCGCGGTATGCAAGTCGTCCTGGTGGTTACCTGCGCATCTTGAAATGCGGCCTGCGTGCCGGAGATAAAGCGCCTATGGCCTATGTAGAGCTGGTCGATCGACCTCAGCCAGATGTTGTTATCGACGATGATGACGACGAATAATAGTCAACGCTATCCAATCTGAAAAAAACACCGGGCTTGTCCCGGTGTTTTTTTATGGGCTACGCTAGCTGGCTTTTGATTGGCGAACAGACCCGTTTAGAATTGGCGCCAAATACTGCCCGGTATAAGAGACGTCACTTGAGGCTATTTGCTCCGGCGTGCCAGTGGCAATGATCTGGCCACCACCTGAACCACCTTCCGGACCCAAGTCAACAATCCAATCGGCGGTTTTAACGACATCCAGGTTGTGTTCAATAACGACAACCGTATTGCCGTGGTCGCGCAGGCGGTGCAACACGTTAAGCAGCTGCTGAATATCGTGGAAATGTAAGCCGGTGGTAGGTTCATCAAGAATGTAAAGGGTTCTGCCGGTATCGCGTTTGGATAACTCACGCGACAGCTTTACCCGCTGTGCTTCGCCACCCGACAGCGTCGTTGCCGCTTGTCCCAGACAGATATACGCCAGGCCCACATCTAGCAGCGTTTGCAGCTTTTTCGAGACAACCGGTATGTTGGTAAAAAACGTAGCTGCATCTTCAACCGTCATTTTTAGCACGTCGTCGATATTTTTACCCTTATAGCGAATCTCCAGCGTTTCGCGGTTATAGCGCTTGCCTTTGCAAACATCACAAGGAACGTATATATCGGGTAGAAAATGCATTTCCACTTTTGTTACACCGTCGCCCTGACAAGCCTCGCAGCGTCCGCCCTTAACGTTAAAGCTAAACCGCCCAGGCTTGTAGCCACGTGATCTTGCCTCCTGTGTGCCTGCAAACAATTCACGCACCGGGGTAAATATTCCGGTATAGGTCGCCGGATTGGAACGCGGCGTGCGACCGATGGGGCTTTGATCGATGTCTATGCATTTGTCAATTAATTCGAGGCCCTGGATATCCTCATGCGGCGCCGCTTGCAAAGTTGTTGCACCGTTCAACTCGGTCGCTGCGATCGGGTATAAGGTGTGATTGATCAGCGTCGATTTGCCCGAGCCCGACACACCGGTAACGCAGGTCATCAAGCCCAATGGAATTTCCAGATCGACTTGCCGTAAGTTATGCCCCGTTGCGCTAAACAGGCGTAGCATTGAGCTGGCGTCCACTGTGGTGCGCTTTTTCGGAATAGCGATGGCTTTTTTACCGGACAGGTATTGCCCGGTAAGCGATTCTTTGGCTGCCAGCAGCTGGTTCACCTGGCCTTGAGCGACAATTTTACCGCCGTGCACGCCGGCTCCGGGACCAATATCCACCACGTAGTCGGCGTTACGGATCGCGTCTTCGTCGTGCTCTACTACAATCACCGTGTTACCGAGGTCGCGCAGATGTATCAAGGTATTGAGCAAGCGCTCGTTGTCCCGCTGGTGCAGGCCTATGGACGGTTCGTCTAGGATATACATCACGCCTACCAGACCAGCTCCGATTTGACTTGCGAGCCGGATACGCTGCGCTTCTCCGCCGGAAAGTGTTTCGGCACTACGGTCCAGGCTCAGATAATTCAAACCCACGTCAACCAAAAAACCCAGGCGCGCGCGCAATTCTTTCAGAATTTTGTCGGCAATCTCCCCCTTACGCCCTTCCAATTTTAAGTTTGAGAAATATTCATAGGCATCGGCGACCGGCTTGGAAGTAATGCCCGGCAAATTATAGTCGTCGACAAACACGTGTCGCACCGCTTGATTCAGGCGAGCGCCTTGGCAGCCAGGGCAATGTTTGCTGCTCACATACTTGTTTAGCTCTTCTCGCACGCTCTGCGATTCGGTGTCACGATAGCGGCGCTCGAGGTTGGGAATAATGCCTTCGAAGGCGTGGGTGCGTTGAAACACATCGCCACGGTCATTGATATAGCTGAATTCAATTTCTTCGTCGCCACTGCCCGCAAGAATCACTTTTTGATGTTTCTTTTTCAGTTTTTCATAGGGCGTGTCGATGTCGAAGCCGTAGTGGTCGGCCAGCGAGCTGAGCATGTGGAAATAGTAAACACTGCGCCGGTCCCAGCCGCGAATGGCGCCTTCGGCCAGACTGGCTTCGGGATGCAGCACAATACGGTCCTGGTCGAAGTACTGTTTGACACCGAGGCCATCGCATTCCGGGCAGGCACCCGCCGGGTTGTTGAAAGAGAACATGCGCGGTTCGAGTTCGCCCATGCTGTGACCGCAGCTTGGGCATGCAAAGCGTGCGGAGAACATCAGATCTTCCTGATACGCGTCCATAAAGCTGATGATCGCGATGCCGTCGGTGAGCTGCAAGGCGGTCTCAAACGATTCGGCCAGCCGCAGCCCTTGATCGCTGCGTACCTTGAAGCGGTCTACCACAACCTCTATGGTGTGCTTTTTCTTTTTGTCCAAAGCAGGTATTTCGTCCAGTTCGATTACAATGCCGTCGACTCGGGCCCTAACGAAACCGCTGGTTCGCAATTCATTGAACACATGCAAATGCTCGCCCTTGCGCTCTTGCACCAGCGGTGCGAGTAACATCAAGCGGCTGTCTTCGGGTAACGCCAATACGGAATCGACCATCTGACTAACCGTTTGTGCTTGCAAAGGTAGGCCGTGATCAGGACAGCGCGGCGTGCCGGCGCGAGCAAACAGGAGGCGCAAATAGTCGTAGATTTCAGTAATCGTGCCGACCGTGGAGCGGGGGTTATGCGAAGTCGACTTTTGCTCAATCGATATTGCTGGTGACAAACCTTCTATATGGTCGACGTCGGGCTTCTCCATCATGGACAGGAACTGGCGCGCGTAGGTTGACAGTGACTCCACGTAGCGGCGTTGCCCCTCCGCGTACAGGGTGTCAAAAGCGAGAGAGGACTTGCCGGAGCCGGACAGACCGGTGATCACCACCAGTTTGTCGCGTGGCAGTTCGAGATCGATGTTTTGCAGATTGTGGGTGCGTGCACCACGTACGATAATTTTGTCCATAAGATCGGTTAGATTAGAGCCAGTAACGTTTTGTGCGGCGAACCGCGAAGTATAAAACGATGCTTTTGCCCAACGCAAAGGTAATGCTGAGTCATGTTCTGCAAGCGGTGGATCTGCTATGATTACGGGTTGTTTTTCCACCGCATGACTTGAATTCCTAGATGAACTCACTCGAAAGACGCGCCGTTGCATCCATCGCCGCGCTATATGGCTTACGCATGCTCGGGCTATTTATGGTGTTACCGGTGCTGAGCCTGTATGCAGCCGATTACGCATTTAGCACACCAGCCCTTATCGGCTTTGCGATTGGGTCTTATGGACTTATGCAAGCCTTGCTGCAGCTACCGTTGGGGTATCTGTCAGACCGCATCGGGCGCAAACAGATTATCATCGCCGGGTTGTTATTGTTTAGCGCCGGCAGCTTGCTGGCGGGCAGCGCAGACAATATCTACCAGCTTATTGCTGGTCGTTGTTTGCAGGGCAGCGGCGCCATTGCCAGCGCTTTAATGGCGCTGTTGTCTGACCTCACGCGCGATGAGCAGCGCACCAAAGCTATGGCGATGGTCGGCGGCAGTATCGGTTTGTCGTTTGCAGTAGCGCTGGTGGCTGGACCGATAGTAACTGCAGCCTACGGTTTGGCTGGCCTATTTTACCTTACCGCAGCGATGGCGGCATTCGGTATTTTGCTTGTGGTGTTTGTTGTACCTGCGCCGCCGGGGAATGTTGCGAGTCACACTATTTCATTGCGCGAGTCGTTTGCGTACAGCGCACGTGAGCCGCAACTTATGCGTCTTAACCTTAGCGCATTTATTTTGCACTTTATTTTAACGGCGAGTTTTTTTGTGATTCCACATCTGCTGCTCGAACAGCTCGATATGGCGGTGAAAGATCATTGGAAGGTGTACTTCGGAGTGTTGTTGGGGTCTTTGCTATTGATGCTGCCGGCGATTTTGTATGGCGAGAAACGGCAGCGTACCAAGCAGGTCATGCAGGCCGCGGTGATAATATTGGTGCTCGTCGAACTGGGTTTGGCAGCAGGCTTGCAGTCCTCGGTTGCATTGTTGCTGTTGGTCTTAATGTTCTTCGCGGCTTTTAATTTGCTGGAAGCCAATCTGCCGTCACAAATCAGTAAGCGGACGCAACCGGCGATGAAAGGTGCAGCCATGGGATTGTTTGCCTCGTTTCAGTTTAGTGGCGCCTTCGTCGGCGGCTGGAGCAGTGGATATATGTACGGCGAGTTCGGCCAAACGGGGGTGTATCTGCTGTGCGCGGGCTTGGCGCTGTCATGGTTGCTGGTACTGAATCAATGGCAAGCGACGCCGGTTGGCATGCCTGGAGCCAATATTGCTAGCCGCAAGGCAGAGATATAGAGTATATTCACTAGCCCATCGCACATTTAATGGAGACAACGGTATGGCGCGCGGCATCAACAAAGTGATTTTAATCGGTAACTGCGGGCAGGACCCCGAGACCAAGTTTTTGCCCAGCGGCAGTGCGGTCACCAATCTATCAGTGGCAACATCCGAGTCCTGGAAAGACAAGCAAAGCGGCCAACAGCAAGAGCGTACCGAGTGGCACCGTGTGGTATTTTTCAATCGGTTGGCGGAAATCGCCGGTGAGTATTTGCACAAGGGTTCCAAGGTTTATATTGAAGGCAGCTTGCGTACGCGCAAATGGCAAGACAAAAGCGGTAACGATCGTTACACCACCGAAATTGTCGCCAGTGAAATGCAAATGCTCGACAGCCGTGGTGCAGGCGGCGCCGCAATGAGTGGTGAAGCGCCGCAGCAAAGAGCTGCCGCCAGACCGCAGGCCGCGGCAGCGCCTGCTCCTGAAAACTTCAATGATTTTGACGATGATATACCGTTCTAATCCTCACATAGCTCGTCGTGAAACTTCTATTAGTCGGATGTGAGCATCGCGTTAGCCAGGCATTAACAACGCGTTTAGACGCACCCGAGTTCGATCTGCTGACGCTGACTTCAGCGGAACTGGAGCGCATCGAATTCAAAAGCCTGTTCGTCAATAAGGCTAGCAAGCGACCTGATGCGATCATCAGCACGCCCACGATTAACTCCGCGAATTTGTCATTCCGGCGCCGTTTGCAGCTCACCGATGTGTACAAAAAGCTTTGCGCCTTCGCCAAAGAACATTCGTTACCTCTGTTGCACTTAAGCAATTTGCGTGTGTTTGACGGTTCGCAATCGCAAGCATATACGGAGCAGGATAAACCACAACCACGCGGTGTTGAGGCGCAGGTTTGGCGCCGTTGGGAGACCCTGGTGCAAAAACAGGTCGCCCAACATATTATCATTCGTCCCAGCTGGGTGTTAACGCCAGAATCTGAGCAGTTGGCGTCAGAGTTGCTACTGCTGGCAGCAGCCGAAGTGGATGCTGGAAGCCTGCTACAGGCGCGAGTGAATCCAACCAGCGCCGAAGATATGGCTCGTGTGCTAGACGCGATACTGCGCCAACTATGGGCTGGCGCGCGGGCTTGGGGTATCTACCACTATGGCGGCATGGAGACCACTGATACCAAAAAATTGCTGGATAACATGCAAAAAAATGTGCGTGTGCCGCACCATCATATAACCCAGCTAAGTATCGCTGAGCAAGAAAATGAACTAAACGCCTGCGTGGATTGCCATAAGATACTGTATGCCTTTGGCATCCAACAACACCCTTGGCGTGGGGCGATGCAGCCCAATATCAAAGATCTTGAATGAGGTGAACTATGACCGCCAGCCATGAAGCTGCTTGCTTGAGTATAGCGGTATTGACCGTATCCGATAGTCGCACCGAGGCAAACGATACGTCCGGTGATTTTCTTGCCAGTGCAGCGACTGAACAAGGCCATCAAGTACCTGCGCGGGCGATTGTCAAAGACGATGTTGTAAAGATTCGAGCGCAGACATGCAGCTGGATTGCTGATACCACGATCGACGTGGTATTGATAACCGGCGGCACAGGCTTTTCCAGTCGCGACTCGACGCCCGAGGCTGTTGAGCCGCTGTTCGACAAAGCCATTCCGGGATTTGGTGAGCTATTTCGCTATTTATCCTGGCAAGAGATTGGTTCTTCCACCGTGCAGTCGCGCGCCACGGCGGGGTTGTCGAACAACACGCTGATTTGCTGCCTGCCGGGTTCCACTGGGGCGTGTGAAACTGCTTGGCAAGGCATCTTGCGCGAACAATTGAACAGTACGCATAAGCCGTGCAATTTCGTAGCCGTGCTGCAAACGCGCGGCGCGAACGCTTAGGCGCCGCTGATGCCGCTTACCCCGGTGCAGGAAGCGCTAAAGCTTTTGCTCGCCGACGCAAAGCCAATGGTAAAAGTTCTGCCATGCAAACTGAATCAGGCTCTACAAAGGGTGCTCGCCGAAGACATCAGTTCTGCCATCAATGTGCCGCCCAGCGACAACAGCGCGATGGATGGTTATGCAGTACGCAGCCAAGATTTGACTGCAGGTAAGAACAAGACCCTGCCAATATCACAACGAATTCAAGCCGGCCATAGCGCCGCGCCGTTAGAGCCTGGTACCGCAGCGCGTATTTTTACCGGTGCGACAATTCCGGCCGGTGCCGATGTGGTTGTAATGCAAGAGAACTGTGAGGTGGCAAATAGTCAAGTCACAATTAACGAACCGGTTACAGCTGGAGAACACATTCGCCGCCAAGGGCAGGATATTACCGCGGGCAGTCAGGTGCTCAGCGCTGGTATGCGCGTGCGCGCGCAGGAGCTTGGCTTGCTGGCATCACTCGGTATTGTCGAAGTGCAAACCTTCGCCCCGCTAAAGGTTGCGGTGCTCTCGACCGGCGACGAGCTCGCCGAGCCTGGCACCGCGACCCGTCCCGAACAACTATACAATTCCAACCGTTTTACCTTGCGCGGTTTGCTTGCTGGTCTGGGTTGTGAAGTCATCGATGCCGGCATCATTGCAGACGATGCTGGCTGCACCCGGGCGACACTGAGCGCGGCGGCTGAGCGTGCCGATTGCGTTATTTCCAGCGGTGGTGTGTCGGTCGGAGACGCCGACCACATTAAGCCCGCCGTTGAGGAGTTGGGCGAACTGCGTTTCTGGAAGCTGGCGATGAAGCCAGGCAAACCGCTAGCCTATGGCCGTATCGCAACCACACCATTCTTCGGCTTGCCGGGCAACCCAGCGGCGGTATTTGCGACTTTTTGTATTATCGTCAGACCGTATTTGTTACGCCTCCAAGGCGTTACCACGGACGTGCAACCGCTGCAGTTTCAGGTGAAGTCCAATTTCGAATGGACGCACAGCGGCTCGCGGCAGGAGTACCTGCGTGGCCGCATCGCTTACAGCGCTGCAGAAGATACGTGCGTTGATATTTTCAGCAATCAGAGTTCGGGGGTGTTGAGTTCAGCCTGCTGGGCCAACTGCTTCGTCGTGATGGCGCCAGGGCAAACCGTGCAGCGAAATGAATGGGTGACGGTCATTCCGTTTGATGCAGTGCTGGGTTGATTGAACCCGCGGGCTTAACCGGTAAAGCGTTGCATCACCAGGCTGGCATTGGTGCCGCCGAAACCAAAACTGTTCGACATTACGCGATTAAGCTGTATATCGTCTTTGCGCTCAATCACAATCGGTATGCTGCTCGCCTGCTCGTCGAGGTTTTGAACGTTGGCGGATGCCGCAACAAAATCGTTGTTGAGCATCAACAAGCTGTAGATAGCCTCTTGTACGCCTGCGGCGCCCAGAGAATGGCCCGACAGCGACTTGGTCGAGCTAACCAATGGTATGTTCGCGCCGAAGGTTTCCTTGATTGCGCTCAGCTCGGCAATGTCACCTACCGGTGTACTGGTGCCATGCGCATTGATATAGTCAACGTCGCCATCCGCTGTGGCTAGCGCTTGTTGCATACAACGCACCGCACCCTCGCCCGAAGGAGCGACCATATCGTAGCCGTCTGATGTTGCACCATAACCCGTGACCTCGGCGTAGATAGTCGCCTGCCGGCGCTGCGCGTGCTCAAGTTCTTCCAGCACCAGCATGCCGCCGCCGCCGGCGATCACGAAGCCGTCTCGGTCGGCGTCGTAGGCGCGCGAGGCTTGCGTGGGCGTATCGTTGTAGTTGCTCGACAAGGCACCCATGGCGTCGAATAGACAGCTCAAGGTCCAATGTTCTTCTTCACCGCCACCGGCAAAAATAATATCTTGTTTGCCCAGCTGAATTTGTTCCATGGCGTTGCCGATGCAATGCGCACTAGTGGAGAAGGCAGAGGAGATAGAGTAATTCACGCCCTTGATCTTGAACGGTGTGGCGATACACGCCGATACCGTACTGCCCATGGTTTGTGTGACGCGATAAGGACCCACTTTGCGCAGCCCCCTGTTGCGCAAGATGTCGGCAGCTTCCACTTGGCTAGCCGACGATGCGCCGCCCGAACCAGCGATAACGCCGGTGCGCGGGTTAGATACCAACTCAGGCGGCAAATTTGAGTCAGCTACTGCTCGTTGCATGCTAATAAACGCGTAGGCGGCGGCGGCACCCATAAAGCGCAGGGCCTTGCGGTCTATATGCTCGCTAAAGTCGATCGAGGGTCGTCCCGCGACATGACTGCGAAAGCCCAGCTCCTGATATTCGGGGCGAAAACCGATGCCTGACACGCCCTCACGCAACGACTCGGTGACTGCTTTAACGTCGTTGCCCAGGCACGACACAATGCCCAATCCGGTAATAACCACTCGTTTCACTGTTTGCCTCCAGTACGCATTGCGCGTCTGTTTTTATTCTTGGTTGTCTGATTCGTTGAATAAGCCGACACGCAAATCCTGCGCAAAATAGATGGGTTCGTTGTCTACTCGCAATTCGCCGTCGGCTATACCCATAACCAGTTTGCGCTCGATAACGCGTTTTAAATTCAAATGATAAGTGACTTGTTTGGCCGTCGGAAGTACCTGGCCGGAAAATTTAATTTCACCGGCACCCAACGCGCGACCACGGCCAGGATTACCGCGCCAGCCCAGATAGAAACCCACCAGCTGCCACATGGCATCCAGTCCCAGGCAACCGGGCATGACCGGGTCGTCCGGAAAGTGGCACTGGAAAAACCACAGATCGGGATTGATATCCAGCTCAGCGGTCAAATGACCTTTACCGTAGCTGCCGCCGGTTTCAGACACTTCGGTGATTCTATCGAGCATCAACATATTGTCGACTGGTAATTGCGCATTTCCCGGGCCAAACAACTTGCCGTTGCCACAATCGATCAGATCGGATTTAGAAAAAGCAGTCTGTTCAAGTGCCATATAGTGTATAAGCGATTACTTTTTAAGCGCTTAGTCCTTGTTAGAGCCCGCGATTGTACACGACTTGGTTTCTTCATGCCGCACGCTAGCGTTGAAAAAACTGATCTGCGGGGTTTGACAGCGCGTATTTTTGCTTTAAATTACCCTGCTTTGTGTACGATTCCCTACTATCATTAACGTATATTCTTTCACCAATAAGGAAACAGAATGCTTATACCCGTGTTGATGAGTGGCGGCGTCGGCAGTCGCTTGTGGCCGGTTTCACGCGAACTGTTTCCAAAGCAATTTTTCCCTCTGGTTGACGAAGAAGCCACGATGCTGCAGGCGACCTACACGCGCACCCAGTTGGTGAGCGATGCCGACCCCATCGTAGTTTGTAACGAGGCACATCGCTTTCTGGTTGCTGAGCAGTTGCGTGAAGCCGGAGCCGATAATGCTACCATTTTGCTGGAACCGATGGGCCGCAACACTGCACCAGCCACTGCATTGGCTGCACTCAGCGCAATCCAGCGCGACCCGAATGCACAGATACTGGTGCTACCGGCCGACCATGCTATTGCCGACAAGCAGGCTTTCGTGCAAGCCGTAACACAGGGTCAGCGTGATGCGGCGCAGCGTAAACTTGTCACATTCGGAATTAAGCCCAGTTCCGCTGAAACGGGTTACGGCTATATTCAGGCGCAGGGTGCAAGTGATAACGGCAGTTTTCCCATACAAGCGTTCGTTGAAAAGCCCAATCTTTCCACCGCGCAAGCGTATGTAGACAGCGGAAATTATTACTGGAACAGCGGCATGTTTCTGTTTGGCGCGCAAACCTGGCTCGATGAATTAGGTCGGCACGCGCCAGAAATTTTGCATCAAGCGCAGAAGGCATATGCAGCCAGCGACACAGATCTTGACTTTGTG
>JBPCXM010000773.1:0-3270 GCA_051008535.1 Pseudomonadales bacterium
ACTACGACATGATCGATAGCATGCATGACTTACCCCCGCAATGAATTACATTCACTATATGATCGCCGAGAAAAAAAAGGAAGGCCGAAGCCTTCCTTTTCATACGACAACCGTGGGAGAGATTTAGAACCGCGCCGCGACTTTCAGGTAGTAATGCGCACCTGTGTCACTGTGGTTACGCAGTCTGCCGCTGGCGCCCTGGTTCTCACGAATCAATTCGCCCAGCAGGTTTGTCCCTTCCAGACTGACATCAATATTTTCAGTCGCATGCCACACCGCTGCGGCATCCAGGTAATCCTGGTCGAGAAAACGTGAGGTCCCGCCTATACCCAAACCCTGAGCAAGAAATTCACTGCGGAAGGAATAGGCAAGACGCAAAGAAACGTGGTTATTCTCGTAGTACGTGGTCAGGTTGTACGAATTTTGTGATGCACCAGGCAGGTCGATTGAAGAACCATCGGGCGCCGTTCCCTCAGCGTCTACGTAGGTGTAGTTGGCTATGAAACCGAAGTCGCCAAAGTTCTGCTGATATTGTAGTTCTAAGCCCTGCAACACACCACCTTGACCGTTGCTCGGTGTATCTATCGTATACAGCGCCGTTGTACCGCCCGGCTCGTTGAGGACTTCCTGAACCTGGACCGTGGTTACGAATGACTGAATATCCTTATAAAAAACTGCCGCGGAAGCCAGTGCATCTTCTTTGAAGTACCACTCCAGGCCAATATCGCCCTGGGTTGCGCGGAATGGTTCGATATTGAGGTTACCTTTGGCGGCTTGTTTCGTCGTCGTATTGAACGTAGTGAACGACGGGCTTAAGGAACTGTAACCGGGACGGCTCATAACGCGAGCACCGGACATTCGCAGAATAAGATCGTCAGACAGATCAACCTTGAAGTTTATTGTCGGCAGCCAATCGGCGTAGTCACCTTTGTCCTCTTCCCTGTCGGTACCAGCTAAATTAAAACGCGTTCCGGTATTTTTGGTATCCACATAACGCACACCGACATTACCACTGAAGCCCTCGCCCTCAAAATCCGCCTGCACGTACAGCGCAGTTATTTCCTCTTCAACCTCGCCGAATCCGGCCGGGTTTTCAACGTTTGGACCCAAATTGCCACGCACTTCGCTGCTGAAGGCATCGGCGTCAATGCGTGCAAGTTCGTCGGGCGAGTTAGTCAGGGCGCCATCAGCTTCAGAGTGGTCGATTTCGCCATCTTGCCATTGATCCAATGAAGTCGTCCCAACTAGCAAGTTTGAACCCGCATAGGTGGCCCTAAAACTACGGTTGCTAAACGTGTGCTCGCGCCGTTTTACACCGGTTTTGACATTGGTAATCGGTCCGTACTCGACGCTAAAATCGAGATCGACCTGGGCATAATCCTCTTCATCAGTGAGCTTGAGTTCATCAACAACTGGATCGCCCCGCAATGATTGCCAAGTACCGTCGGAGAATTCTAGACCCACCGGGTTGAGTTGCATGTCACTGCGGCCGTCCATATCGAGTTCGACAACGGCGTTACGGGGTAACGCGATGGGATTTCCGTCAGCGTCCACGCCTGGGGCTCCCCAAAGTGAATTCAGATTACCACCATTGCCGCCTTCCGCCTCCGTGGTCCCGATTTCTCCGGAAACTTTAAAGCTGTCAGTCTGATATTCGGCTGTCAAATGAATGGTTTCCGTCTCAATTTCAGCCTCGCGGCTGTTGATGTCCACTGCCAGGTTTTGAAAACCTCCCGTGGCCGTACCGACAGTCTGCAATCCATTGTCAGCTATACTGCCAGTTTCGGTGCCCGGTACAAACTGAATACCACGGTCGCCACCGTTGATGACGAGGAAGTTCTGGTTGGTATTCTCAGCGTCCTGCTCAGATTTGAGGTAGTGCAAGGTAAATTCCAGTTCATCCGTTGGCGCAAACTGCGCAGTTAGATCATAAGTATCGCGATCACGGTCCTGATTAAACTCAGAGATACCGGACCCGGACCAACCTTCCTCCCAGTAGTTTTCAGCCTTATGGGCGCGGCCAATGGTTTCCACGGTGGAAAACAGGCCCAAAATGCCGAAGTTGTCATTGTCATTCTTCCAGCTCACCATGCCGGTGCCGCCAAAACCCTCTTCGTCGTCGTCGATGTCAACGATGTTGCCTTCAAGGGAGAGAAAAGCCTCCAGCGGGTCCAAATCTAGCGGCTTGCGGGTGTGGACAATAACGGTGCCACCGACACCGCCTTCATCGAGCTCGGCGAGCGGAGACTTGTAGACCTCAACGCGGTCAACCACCTCCGAAGGCAATAGATCCATATTGAAGCTGCGCGTGTTGGAGCCCTGGGAGAACCAACCGGTTGAAGCGACATACTGACCGTTCAATAACACCGACGTCAGCTCCGGGTTCACGCCGCGAACCGATACTTCAGCGCCTTCACCAGTAAAACCGCGATTAATGCTGACCCCGGGAACGCGCTGCAGCGACTCGGCAATGTTCTTGTCCGGGAACTTACCAATATCCTCGGCCGAGATGCCGTCAACCGAGGCTGCTGAATTGCGCTTCATGTCTATCGCTTTGCGCAAGGAGCCCTGGATGCCGGTGACAACAACCTCTTCCAGCATAGGTTCCGGCTCTTGAGCTGCGGCAGTGCCACTAACGCCGACCAGCGTCAGCGCGCCCATTGAAGCTACTGCAGAGCGGTTGATTGTGCGAATAGCGTTTCTGAGTTTTACCGACATATGCTCTCCCTAGGAACGAGTTGGGTGTTAAAACTTCTAAATTATCTTGACTGCAATCTCAAACCCGGTCACCTTATTGCAGTCATGACAACGATGTCAAGTAATTAAGACAACGATGTCATGAGATTGTGCGCAATCAAGACAACGTTGTCAACACTAAATTCATTAAATTTTCCTTGCGTACGTAAATGGCGCTCGCTAGTAGTTTTGCTTGCTAGCATTTATGTCAATATCGAATACGGAATGGTCATACCCTACTTTTTATTTCACATCTGTTTGACTCGGACAACGGTGTCATAAAAACTTATAAACACTATACTAATGTAGCTCTCTTATAGTGTTGAATTGCTAAGTTGATGAAAGTTACGATAAAAGACGTCGCCAAGGCAGCCGGTGTCTCGTTTAAAACGGTCTCTCGCGTGATCAACAATGAGCCTACCGTTAGCGCGCCGTTGCAAGAAAAAGTGCGGACTGCGATTAAAGCGCTGGACTACCGCCCTAACCTTTCAGCACGCCAACTACGCGGCGCACCCGCTTCGATCGGATTTATCC
>JBPCXM010000774.1:0-7199 GCA_051008535.1 Pseudomonadales bacterium
AGCGTAGGCCAGCTGTGCTGACCCGGCTAGCTCGGTGTATTGTGTGGCCATGATGCTCTCCTGTTGATCGCCGCTCTTGCCCGCTAGTTAAATAATTGAGCGGGCAAGTATACAACAAGTTGCCCGCTGGTTAAATAATTGAGCGGGCAACTGGTAATAGCAACCTCCCGGTTGAGCAGGCCGCAAAACCGGGGACAGACCACGTTTTATGGTACTGCCAAGTTAAGTCGCCCAGATTGTTACAATCTGCCCATGAATACATATAAGCGCCACCGATTCCCACCCGACGTCATCAGCTATGCAGTCTAGCTCTATTGCCGCTTCAATCTCAGCCACCGCGATATTGAAGACCTACTCGCCCAGCGAGGCATTACTGTATCTCGAGAATCGGTTCGCCTCTGGTGTATAAAGTTCGGTGCCATTTATTCGCGCCGATTAAAGCGAAAGCACCGAGGCTACGGCGACACCTTCTACATTGATGAAGTCTTCATCAAGATCAATGGCAAGCAACACTACCTGTGGCGGGCTGTGGATCAAGACGGCGAAGTGGTGGATGTATATCTTCAAGCAAAACGTGATGGCGCTGCGGCTAAGCGCTTCTTCAAGAGGTTATTACGCAGTCATGGCGGCGAACCTCGGAAGATCGTGACAGATAAGTTACGGAGCTACGGCGTTGCTCACAGAGAGTTAATTCCCGATACGATCCACTGTACTCAACAGTATGAGAATAATCGGGCGGAGCAATCACATGAATCGACTAGGGTCAGAGAGCGGGGGATGCGTAGATTCAAGTCGATTAGGCAGGCGCAGCGATTCCTGGGCGCTCATGCTGCAGTCTCAAATCTCTTTAATCTTGGTCGTCACCTTGTCGAGGCAGAGCACTATCGGAATCTCAGAACCAGTGCGTTTGCTGAATGGAGTAGAGTAGCTGTTTAAGACTAGCCGCTACATTTCGCTGGCTTCAGGAAGTTAATTTGTCAGTACCCTGCGTAGGGCTTACGTGCCCATTAGCGAGTTGGCATGAGGGTAGTATTTAATTCACTGGTGTCGGCGTCTGTAAGTTGTGGCTGATAGCCATGTTCGGCCTGGCGATTGCTTTTATACAGCGCTACCTCGTCATCCACATTTGCGAATCGATTCTGATAACGCTTCTTCCAGCAATTCCTCGCTGATACCGCGACGTTTTAGGCTGCTGATGAGCGCAGTGACTTCGTCATTTTCCAGCCGCTCCAGGTCAACCCGAAGCGCTTGGCCGACGTACGCTCTAACCAGTGGCTGATAGCCAGTGAATCCAAGTTTCGGCGCAATGCGTTTTAAGTCGTCAACCACGTCCTCCGGCATGCGGATGGTGACGGTTGTCATGGGGCGGTTCTTATCTAACCGCTTTTTCAGTTTTTCAATTTTCATAAGTTCTCCGATCCTCGCGCACCGCTTTGCGAGCTGAAATGATGCGAACTAAATCCTCTTCGAATGCAATGTGAACGACAAACAGTAGATTCCAGCTTGTATCCATGCCAACGATGGCATCGCGCGCTTCGTCTTCTGCGCTGGCGTCCACGACTTTCAGGAATGGGTCAAAGAACGCCTCGGCAGCTTGTTCAAACGTGACGCCATCGTGCTTGTGTTGGTTTTTGCGATCTTTATTCTCGTCCCAAACAAAGCTGATTCCGTGGAGTTCAAACTGCTTATCCATAACTATAATTTTAGACAAATGTATTTACGTTGTCAATACGTTTTGTGCCTGCCGAGGGCGATGGCGTGGGAGCGCTTGAACGGGCCACGGAATGCCCGGTTTTTGGCCAGCGTCTCGCTCTTGGCGTTGAACATGGCGTATTTCTGGCTTGGGCCATCGGACCAGCTTGGAACCAACCACCAACGCATCTGTGTCAGGGCGCGCTTGTGGTCCAGCTCATGGATCACCGGTATTCGATCGGTGGGTGCAATGTTATATCGCGGCTCGGGCAGCGGGCCGATATCAATGCCCAAGCTTCGCATTAGCGTCTGCGCGTATGGGTCATCGGTGACGTTGAAGCGGCCGCACATGGGCAGGTTTAAAAAGCAGAACGGGTACCGAGCGGGTACCGATGAAATTCATAAAATCTAGTATTCATATAAGTTATTGATTTTATTGGTAGCTACGGGTGGACTTGAACCACCGACCCCAGCATTATGAATGCTGTGCTCTAACCAGCTGAGCTACGTAGCCACTGCGTTTTGAACTCTGGAAGAGGGCGCGAATTCTCCGGTTTTGGCACAGGCTTGTCAAGATTGGCGGGTGATATTGCCTATAAATTCGTCGGACTGAATTGGCGGCAATACCTTGTCAAAATTGACTGCCAGGTGGCGAGGGCCGCGCAGCACAACATGCGTAATCGCGCTGTCGCCGGGTTCGACTAGTCGTAGGCCTTGAAGCCGGTCAAGCAAGACATCCAGCGAAACGCTCATTTCCGCGCGCGCCAGATGTGATCCGAGGCAAAAATGTGGGCCTTTGCCGAAGGTCAACGGTTTGCCGGGTTTGCGATCGAGGTCGAATCTGTCGGGTTCGGGAAACGCGTTTGGGTCGCGATTCGCTGGTCCTATGCCGTACAGCAGCCAAGAATTGGCCGGAATATCGGTGCCGGCAATGGTCACGGCTTTCTCGGTATAGCGTGATTGCAAAACGATAGTGCCATTCAGGCGCAGGCTTTCATCGACTGCTTTTGATCTGTCGGCGGGATGCTCAAGCAATCGTTGTTTAAGGCCGGGTTCGGACAGAACCGTCAGCATTAAGCTGCTAATCGCATAAAATGTGGTATCGGCCCCGGCGGGGAATAGCAGGCGAATAAACGAATAAATTTCTTCGTCGCTAAGGTGCTGGCCTTCCGCCTCGGCCTGGGTAAGCTGCGAAATCAAGTCAGCGCGCGGGTGGCGGCGGCGGTCGCGCACTACCTCGGCCAAGTATTCGGTAAATTCGGCGCTGATCCGCTTGGCTTCTTCGGGCGCCCACGGATAGCTAAACAATCCGTTGACCCAATAAATCATTTGCTCATTGTCTTCAACAGGAATGCCCAGCATGCGAGTGATGACGGAGAATGGGAATTTATGTGCGTAGTCTTCGACTATATCGATCTGAATCTTACCGGCGAAGCCGTCGATCAGTTCGTTGGCCAAGGGGTAAAGCAAGCTCTCCGCCAGTTCGCGAATCGCTTTTGGGTGGAACGCTTTGGAGACTAACAGGCGATTGATGCGGTGTTCATCGCCGTCCATTGCCAGCATCATACGCCCCATCACCGGTTCTGAATGACGTTTGTAGGCGGCCGAGCCGGGTAGGTTTTCTTCGTCGGTGTAAATCTGCGCAACATCTTCGTAGCTCAATACCAGCCATGCCGGCTCGCCATTGTAGTTGACAGTAACTACGCGTTCGCCTTTGTCACGCAGCGCGTTCAACCGCATGTGTAAATCTGGCAGGGGAGCTAAACTAAAATCTATTTCAGGCCAAAGCATAGGCGCCATGATTACGCAAAACATCTTTGCGGTAAAGCCAGTAACTCCGGCCGCAAATAGTTTATGCTGAGAGCAGAAGCATCGGTGAGCGACCACTTTGTGAATTCATAGCGCTGGATTTTGAAATGAATGATCTGGAAAAATACTTTATTCGAAATGAAGGTCGGCTTATTCACAAATGGGCGCATTATTTTGAAGTTTACGATCACCACTTTAACAAATTCAGAAACAAGGAAGTAACCATTCTGGAAATTGGAGTTTCACATGGTGGCAGTTTGCAAATGTGGAAAGACTACTTCGGGGAGAAGGCCAAAATTTATGGAGTGGATATCAATCCACAATGCAAAGATTTCGAAGAAGAGAACGTCAAAATTTTTATCGGTTCGCAGTCCGACAGGCGATTTTTGCGCGAACTAAAGGAGAACATTCCAAAAATTGATATTTTGATTGATGATGGCGGACACACCATGAAACAGCAAATCATTACTTTTGAGGAGCTGTTCGACCACATCGAGCCTAGTGGCGTTTATTTTTGCGAAGATTTGCATACTTCTTATTGGATGAAATTCGGAGGAGGGCACAAAAGAAGAGGAACATTTATTGAGTACACGAAAAGCTTTATTGATTATTTGAATGCTCATCACTCGCAACAAGGCTCACTCAGAGTCAATTCGTTTACTCGATCCGTACACTCAGTTCATTACTATGACAGCTGAAGTGGACCCCTTTGTCGAGACAATAATTTCATAATTTAAGATAGATTGATTACCTTGTTGCGCCGCAGGCATTTTCAGCCCATGACTTTCTTTCTCGGCGTAGTGTGGGCAAGCGGTGGGCAACATGGATGTTGTCCACGGTTTGCCCACACGGAGTCCGACGGCACACTCCTGAGGGCGGATTGTTGATAGATTTCTAACGGTGTCGCACCTTCAAACGCTTGATGTGGCCGCTCGCTGTTGTAAAAATGAAAGTACTTTCGCAACGCTTTTCTTAACGCGTCCGTCGTGGCATAGTCGTTCAGGTAAACTTCTTCATATTTCACCGAACGCCATAAACGCTCAATAAAAATGTTATCCATACACCGCCCTTTACCATCCATGCTGATCTGGATATCGTGATCTTTCAACACGTCCGTAAAAGCCTTGCCAGTAAACTGCGCCCCTTGATCGGTATTGAAGATGTCAGGCGTGGGGTAGAGCCTCAGTGCGCGCTCCAATGCGCTGACGCAGAAACTCTCTTCCAGGCTTGCCGAAATCTCCCAGGAGAGGACTTTACGGCTATACCAATCCATCACCGCAACGAGATAGACAAACCCGCCAGGCAGGCCGATATAGGTGATATCAGTACACCACACCTGATTAGCCCGATCAATCACCAAGTCTTTGAGCAAATACGGATACACCTTGTGCTCTGGGCAGGGTTTACTGGTTTTCGGGCTCGGCGCCACCGATCGTATCCCCATTTTTCGCATCAAGCGCCGTACCCGCTTACGGTTGACCAGGTGGCCAAGCCGGCGTAAATATTCGCGCATTTTACGGCTGCCATAAAAGGGATGGCGCGTGTATTCTTCGTCAATCAGGCGCATAAAATGTAGATTTTCCTCTGATTCGCCAGCCCAGTCGGTATGACGATAATAACTGGCCCGCGACAGGTTCAATAACCCACACTGGCGCACGATACTCAATTGGCTATGGCCAGGGTCGATCATGGCAATTTTCTCCGCCGTGCTCAACCGAGATGTCCGGTCTTTTTTTTAAGCCAATCCACTTCCACTTTCAACCGACCAATCTGGCTGTACAGCCTATCTTTTTCCTCTTCGACACTTTCAGTTCGTTGTGTGCGCCCCTGGCTGAAGATATCGACAGACTCTTCGAGCAACTGCTTTTTCCAGGCATTCACCTGGCTGGGATGAACCTCGAATTCTGCCGCTATTTGGTTGACCGTTTGGTGGCCCTTCAGGGCTTCGATGGCGACTTTGGCTTTGAATGTTGATGCAAATTTCTTGCGCTTCATAACTTCCCCTTGATTCAGTGGTTGCTAGTTTAACTCACTGTCTCATTTTCGGGGCCCACTATAGTTGTGAGTCAAACAAATTAACCAAGGAGATACGCCACCATGAGTAAGAGTAACGTTGTTGAATTCGCGAGTCGAGAAGGAATTGATCTTTTGAGCGAGGTTTTCAGAGAAGGCGCTGTCAGAATGCTGATGAGTTAATGTCAAGTCTGGTGTATGACGAATTCATCAAGCGGCGATCCGGTCAGCTTTCTTCACTTCAATTCCATCTCTAAATTGGATGCCTGTAATCACCTTGGCGAGGACGTCAAATCCGCGTAGTCGGTGCCAGTTCTGCTCCGCACACATGCCCAATTTGAAGGTCATGTGCAGCATGCCATCTCGCGTCAAGCAACCCTTCGAACGTTTGGTGCGATGCCGTATCGTGCCAAATGTCGATTCAATGGGATTCGTCGTCCGCAAACTCTGCCAATGCTTGGCCGGGAAATCATAGAATGCCAACAGCTCCTCGCGGTCTTCCTCCAAACACTCAGCCGCTTTCGGATACTTGGCTTCATACGTCTCCAGAAATAAACTGAACGCACTCACGGCGTCTGCTCGCGTTTCCGCCTGCCATATCTCGTGCAGCGACTGCTTGGCTTTGGGCTGTGCACTTTTTGGTAATTTATTCAGAATGTTCCCGGTTTTATGCATCCAGCAGCGCTGATGCCGCGTCTGCGGGTAGACTTCGTCCAGCGCCGCCCAAAACCCCAAAGCGCCATCACCCACCGACAGCTTAGCGCTATTTAAACCGCGTGATTTCAGCCGCAACAGCACTTCTCGCCAGCTCTGGGTCGATTCACGGACGCCATCTTCGATCGCCAGAAAATGCTTCTCACCGCGCTCATTCACGCCAATAATGACCAGGGCACACAACTTCTCTGTGCTGGAACGCAGGCCACTATAAATACCATCGGCCCACAGGTACACCCAATCGTCCTGGCTGAGATCTTTGGCTCTCCAAGCCTCGTATTCAGCCGCCCAGCTCTGCTTCAAGCGAGCCACTGTACTGGCCGATAAACCTGTCGCATCCGGGCCAACCAGCACTTTCAAGGCCTCTTCCATCTCACCGGTAGAAACACCCTTCAGGTACAGCCAGGGTAGTGCGGCTTCCAGTGAGCGGCTCTTGCGCACATACGGCGGCACCAGGACAGAACGAAAAGTGACCGGTTCGCCCGTACGTGACCGAACCTTCGGCACTTTAACCGTCACGGGACCAATACCGGTCTGAAGTGCGCGTTCTGGCAAATAGCCATTGCGGACAACCGCGGCGCGGCCATCCTCGCTCACCTGGCCTTCGAACTGATCCAGGAAGGCCTGAACTTCCGCCTCGATTGCGCGCATCAGCATCTTGACGGCACCCTCCCGACACACTTCGGTCAACAGATCGCTTCCTGCTCGACTTGCGAATTCAACAACGTTACTCTTACTCATGGTGGCGTATCTCCGTGGTTAATTTGTTTGCTTCACAACTTCAAATTAACCGGATACGCCGCTTTTAATCAACCCAACCAAACACCAGATTCAACTATAACTCACAGCTCCTCGCGGTCTTTCTCCAAACACTCGGCCACTTTCGGATACTTGGCCTCATAAGTCTCCAGAAATAAAGTGAACGCACCGAGGGCGTCTGCTCGCGTTTCCGCCTGCCATATCTCGTGCAG
>JBPCXM010000775.1:0-16705 GCA_051008535.1 Pseudomonadales bacterium
CTATCTCCTGAGTAAAATAGCGGTTCCAGTGACCTGCCAGCCACTTCCCGCTTCTAGGTGTTTTGAGTTGGTCGAGGACGACGCCCATTTCAACGTAAGCCTGGCGTAGGGGTGCCGAAATCAATACCTGCAAGGCAAGGTTCTGGGCGGCCAACTCCGGTTTGATATACAAACGCCAATCGACAGCCTATGCTAGCTTACCCGCTCAAAATTTCTAAACTCTACTTTTTATAGTCCACAAAAATCGGCGAAGACCAGGCGCGTTGTTCGGCCGCGGCCAGGCAGTCGTCCGCCGGGTCCTTGCTGTCGCATATATCGGCCTTTTTGCAATTACCTTCCTTGTCGTATTTACAACGCACATTGGCGGCGTTGACCGCCTGGCTTTCGGTTTCAATAGCGCGGGCGTAGTAGACCGTGTCGCGTGCAGCCTTACTAAATTCCTCATCTTGAAAAATGGCTTTACAGCCTTCGACATTGTTCTTGCAGTCGAACACCCGCCACGGGTCTTCGATCAATTGCTCAACCGGCTCTCCTTCTTTGTTCTGTGGCCGAATACGCACCACTTCTATGCGGGCGATTGGGCGACGTACATCCGATGGGTTGTAACATTCATTGCGGCACAGGTAATGCAAGCGCTCCGGCGTCAGACTGTCGCGCGAGTAATCGGGGCAGCCGGGGTTTTGGTCAAACGAGCCCAGCGCCTTGACCTGAAAAGTCGGTGCATCGCGCATCGTTACATTGGAACCCATTGGCGCCACCGGCTTATCTTCGCCCGCGTTGACCAAATCGAACCAAAGCAGAATTCGCGGGCCGCTGGTGCCGTAAACTTCCTTGCGTTGCATAGCGTCCCAGATCGCGTTGCGATCGCGGCTGGCGCTATGCGCCGCTATTAAACCACCGGTGACGAAAAACGAGCCTTGGCGTTCGGTTTCTCTTTGCCCAAAAAATTGCACCCGGGGATTGTCTTGCGGCAACCACGGAATCGACTTCGCCTCAGGATCCTGCTTTACATCGCCACCTAGCACGGCGTTGTTTGCAAATAGGCCAAACCGCGCCTCAGTCATTTCGGTGCGCGCGTACTCTTTGTAGCCGGTGCCGGGCCGACCCGTGTGATTGTCGCTAGACGCCATTAAACCAAAGCGGAAGCGCTGCGGCGCATCTGGATCAAAATTGCGCAAGGCCAGCATATATTGCGCCGAGCTTTTAGGCCGGTAGTTAAACGCCGGCTGAAAACAATCTTTGCATTGACCGGCGTCTAGCCAGTCGTTGGGCTCGGTGGCCGGAACTGATCGAAACCCGGAAAGACCACCACTTAGATAATTCTGCTGCGCCTCGCCGACACGCTCAGCACACTCCGCAGGACTGACGCCATCCTTGGCGCAGCGTTCGCCAATAATTTGCCCGGCCCGCCGGCAACCGGGCAGATAATCCGGCCGCGGCTCGGGGCAGGTTTTATTGCCTTGCTCGTCGACCTCAAATTCTTTCCAGCTACGATACTCTTCCGAGTTGCCGTGGCCCGAATACACTTCCAGCAAAAATTGGCGGGTCGGATCGTGGTACGTCTTGCTTAACTGCTTGTCCCAACTGGCACCCTCCGGCGTATAAAACCCCCAGGTGGTGCCATGCGGGATGACCATCGCTGCATGCCCCCAATCGTCGAGCTTGGCGAACAATTCGCGCGGTGTGGGCGCGCTCTCCATGCAGTTCAGTGGCAAGTCACGCACGGGAACGTTTAGTTCGCAGGCGGGCACATTGGCTGGCATCATCTCTTGCAAATACAAAATCTCGTCGAATGTATCCTGGCTAAAACCTTCTTCCAACGGTAGCAGCCCCAATTGCAAGGCTGTCGGCTCGTGTGCGTCGCTTAACATGCTGGTGCTAATCGGTCGCGTGGGAATCGCGTTTTCCGCCAAATCGCGTAACACGACGTTTTTGTGGCCCCAGTGATCTTCCGGCGTATTGCCAACGTTGGTCCACTCCCAACCAAGAAAAGCCACGCTGTCGGGATTTTCCTGCTCGGCGCTCACCGCGTTGCACTGACGGATTGCGTCTTTGGTTTCCTGCCAGCGGCGCGGTGTGATCGCAAGTGCATGATCGTTGATCGACCAAAAATCCAGCGCCGAACAATAACGGGCAAAATCACAGGCGTCCGACACTGGGTGAGCGCCTTCGCCACCTGCAGCCGGCAGGCTTAGCATAAATGCGTCGGTAGAAAAAGTGCTGTGTACATGGAGGTCGCCGAATAGGATTTGCTTGGCAGCTTCAACCTCAAGCAATGCGGCGGCCTGCTGCTGGGCTTCGGCTTTCGCCTGGGTGAACTCGGCGGGAATCGGCTTTTGATTGACGGGGTTGACGCCGCGATGTTCGCCAAGCGCGCCGGTACCAATGACATATACCGCCGCGGTCGCCAGCAGGCCAACAAGAACAAGAAAACCTAACAGGCGAACAAACATCTATCGAGCTACCTTCGTATGTTATTTGCCGCGCAGTATATACTGGTGGACGGCGTCTCCGGTACAACGCCATGCAATTTTTTTGGCGCATATTGGATACGGCTCAGGTAGTGCTAATATGCTTACCAAATACAAAATATAATGGAGGTCTGACACCCTATGCAACGCAGAGAATTTTTAGGCGCGCTGGGCATCGCCAGCGGCGCGAGCTTACTTTCCACCGAGGCGATCAGCGCGCAGGCTGAAAAATTGGAGCAGCTAGACACGCAGAGCCGCAAGGCTTTCGCTGAGCTAATCGCTACCCTGCAGGAAGTCGACAAAAATTACTTAAGCGCCGCCGCGGGCATCACCCGCCCCGGCGATGTCGCCGACGGTCATCGCTACCTAATGCATGTGCTGCAATGGGCGTTGATGTCTGAAACGGACGTCAGCTTAGACCATCCAACGTTTCATCGCATGGTGTCGCCGTCGCGCAAGGCGCTCGGCGACAACCCCGACGCGGTATATTTCGGTGCATCTATCCGCGGCGATCGCAGTTACAAAATCACCGGCAACAAAGCCGGCGCGGTGTATACATCAATTACGATCGAAGGCGGTGCTCAGGACGGCAGCTACGCCAGCAAAACGGTGGGCGCCATTAACGACAGCGAATTCGATGTCGACGAATACGGCAATTTCGAAATCATCATTGGCCCCAATCCGCCAAAGAAAAATGGCCTGCAATACCCCGCCGACGCGGCAAGCATTACGACACGCCACTATTTCGAAGAGAAAGTATCGGTCGCCGCCGAATTGACTCGGCATATTCCGATGCAAATTGAGCCACTGGAAGAACTTCCACCACCGCCGACACCAACCGATGCATCAATCGCTGCCGGCATTACGCGCGTTAGCAATTCCGTTAGGGGCCGAACGCTGGAACACGCGAAGCGCGAAGCGGGCAAACAACCGGGTTGGGTATCACGCATACCGAACAAGTTTAACAAGCCGGAAAAGCCGGGCGATATGGCTTTTGCCGCGGTCGACAACGCATACGCCATGGCGCCATATGTATTAATGCCTAACCAGGCACTGATTATCAGCGGCAAGTTCCCAGTCTGCCGGTTTGCTAATATCGTATTGTGGAACCGCTTTTTGCAGACCTATGATTATGCCAACCGGCAAATATCTCTGAATCGCAAACAAACCAAAGTAGACAAGGAAGGCCGCTTCACAATCGTTGTCGCGCACAATAATCCTGGTGTTGATAATTGGATTGATACCGAAGGGCGTCACAGCGGCCTAATGTACTGGCGCTTTTTGCTACCCGAAGAAGACGTTGAAACCCCACAGACCAAGGTCGTGGCGTTTGATCAAATTGCAGAGAATATGTAACTGGCCTGAATTGTACATGTTTATAAGTAGCTGCCCCATATCTATCTCATGTTCACCGGCACACGAGAAGCTGAGGTTGTTTTTCCGTTTCATGGAGCATGGATACCCCGGAGCACAAAAACAATAGGCAATCTGTTCGGCGCGGATTAACCTCTAGCGCGGTCAATTAGCGATGATGCGGAGAAGCGGCAGCAGCCCTACCCGCCATGCGGCCGGAAAAGGTCGCATCACCCACTGATATCCCGCTGGAATAACCCTCGCCTCGGCGTGGAACACCGCAGGCGGTGCGTCCGGCCGCATACAGCCCGGGTATCACATCACGTTCACCGGTCAACACTTCGCCCGATGGCAAGGTATCCAAACCACCTAGCGTGAAGAATGGGTAAAACGCACCGCGACCCGGGGTACAATCCAACGCTACGTAAGGCGCTGCCATGGGTTTTAACCACTCAGCGGACTTGTGGAACAGTGGGTCTTCGCCCTGCTCGGCAAACTTACTGTAAAGCGCAACAGTGTTTTGTAATGCACCTGAGGGAAGCTCCAGTTCTTGCTCTAACTCTTCAATCGTGTCGCCGGTGCCACAAATATCGGCACCCAGCCAGGAAGGGTGTTCGTAGTCGTCAACCGAAACGACCAAGTAAATGCGACTACCCGTCTGTTGCAAGGCATAGTAGCCAACCCTGCCGTGGTAGCAGTCTTCATTGATAAATCGCTGCCCCTGCGAATTGACGAAAATGCCGTAGGTCAGAACAGCCGGCGGATAATACGGTACACTAACAAAACCTTCATGCATATTGATAGCAGCAGCGCCAACACCCATACCCATCAAAATACCAGAACCGGTGTCGCCCGGATTACCAATCGGTTCGGTGGCTTTGGTCAACGTCGGTGAATAGCGCTGCAACATGGCGGCATTCATATTGAAGCCACCGGCGCACAGAATAACGCCCTTGTGTGCCCGCACGGCAAGTTCCTGCTGATTTTGGCGAACGACCAGCCCGCACACAGTGCGATTTTCATCGATAATCAAGGTTAGCGCTCTACTCTCGTATTCAATGCGCACGCCGCGTTTGGTCACGTTCTCTTCCATGATCTTTATAAATAGCGGGCCACCGTTGTCGCCTTCTACTTCAAGGTTATGGCCGCGTGGTGCGGCTTTGGCGTGCTCGTTAAATGGCCAGGCTTTTTCGCTGCCGGTGTATAGCAAACAATCGTCGGTCAACGCCATGATTGCGCGCTCTTTGAGTTCGCTGTCTTTAAACGGCACGCCCATAGCAACTAGCCAGTCGAAATGCGCTTGACTACCTTCACAGTAAGCCCGAATTTTTTCTTCGTCGGCTTGCGGACCAGCGCACTGCATTAGATAGGCGATCATATCTTCGGTTTGGTCGTTGTAACCGCAGGCCTTTTGCACCCGCGTACCACCATGGCCGCCCATATAAATTTCCGCGCTCGACAGCGCCGTGGAACCACCGGCAGCGCTGGACGCTTCAAAAATCACGACATCGGCCCCCGCATCGCTAGCTTCGATCGCGGCGCAGCTACCAGCGCCACCGAAGCCGACAATGGCAACATCGGTTTCGATATCCCAGTGGCTAACGTCGGCCAGTTTTTTTGGCTGCGTTGGTCTTGCTTTGGCATCGGCCGCCATACTTATCTCCTGCGTTCAACGCGAGGGTTAAAGCTGTTTCTCAATAAGCGTGAAATTATAGCTATTTTAGGTATCTACTGGCGGCTTCTAAACTATTTTTCATTCGCGCAACAAACAATCTGTTCGGGTTAGCGCGGCATCGCCTATTCGGTTACCATGCCTAGCTTTCAACGGGTCGCGTTTATTGCGCACTTTACACCGCTTAAAAAATAATTGTATTTAAGGTTAATCAATTTGCGCTTCTCTGCATTCATATTTTTGCTGCTACCACTTGCACTAAAGGTACACGCAAACGAGCTCGAAACCCTAACCGTCACCGGCAAAAGACTGCCAGCGAGCAAACAGTCGCTCGCCACCAATACCGCCGTCGTTGATGAACAAGCCCTAAAAACGATTTCCCATGTGCATATTAACGAGGCTCTGGCGCGTGTGCCAGGTGCTTGGATAAGTCGCGGCAACGGCCAGGAACATCTGACTGCCATTCGCTCACCGGTGCTCACTGGTGCGGGAGCCTGCGGCGCGTTTTTGATAGCAGAAGACGGAATACCGTTGCGTGCACCTGGTTTTTGCAACGCTAATCAATTATTTGAAGTCAATAGCGAGCAAGCGCAGCGCATTGAAGTGCTGCGCGGACCGGGTAGTGCTTTGTACGGTTCGAACGCGGAGCATGGGATCATTAACATCATCACTCCCGATCCGGCCGCCGACGGCCAAACCGCCTTTGCATTAGAGGGTGGCCCACACGACTACTGGCGGGCGCGCATCAAACATTCGCAACAGTTTGGCGCGCACGGATTTCTACTCTACGGCAACGGTGCGCACGACGGTGGCTACAAAAGAGAATCGGGATTCGATCAACAGAAAATAAATCTGGTGCATCGCTACGCGGGCAAAGATTTGGCAATAAAGAGCGTGTTATCGGCCACTAATTTGAACCAAGAAACAGCTGGATTCATCGAAGGCCGCAACGCCTACAAAGACTCGTCACGGAAACGCGAAAACCCAAACCCTGAGGCCTTTCGCGATGCGCAAGCCGTGCGCTTTTATTCGCGTGCCACGCTGCAGCTTAACGCTAACGACACGCTCAGCCTGACTCCCTACCTGCGCTATACCGACATGGCGTTTTTACAGCACTTTCTACCGTGGCGACCGCTGGAAGAAAATGGTCAGAAAAGCGTTGGCCTGCAAGCGCTTTACACGCGCGAACGTGGTGCCTGGCGTAGCAGTATTGGGCTGGACATCGACTACACCGAAAGCTTCCTTAAAGAAACACAGGACCAGCCATTTAGCCCAACCATTCCGGCGGGCCCCCACTACGACTATGACGTAGACGCCGGCGTGATCGCGCCTTTTATCGAAACCGAATGGAGCATGTCCGAGGCCACCAGCTTGAGCCTTGGCCTCCGTTTCGAGCATACCAATTACGACTATGATAATGCGTTGCGCGCGGGCTCAGCCTGTGCCGATGATGTCACTGGTTGCCGGTTCTCCCGGCCCGCTGACCGTGATGATAGCTACGATGAATGGGCACCGCGCCTCGGCCTGCTGCATCACTGGTCGGAGCAACACGCCAGCTATGCGCAACTGGCGCGCGGTTACCGCGCACCGCAGGCCACTGAGCTGTATCGTTTGCAAGCGGGTCAATTGCGCAGCGACATAGATGCAGAACAGCTGGATAGCATCGAGCTGGGATTTCGCGGTGCCATCGACAAGGTATTTTACGATATTGCGCTATTCGGCATGCGCAAGAACAACTTTATTTTCCAGGACACCGAGCGGCAAAATATCAGCAACGGCGAAACCGAACATTATGGCGTTGAGTTTGATGTACGCTTTAATTTGCCCGCCAACTTTGACCTCGCTCTAAACGGTACTTTTGCCCGCCACCGCTATACCAACTCCATCGACCTGAGACCCGCTAACATCAAAGACAACGATATCGACACGGCACCGCGGCATATTGGCGCGGCCCAGTTTGGCTGGAGCTCGGCGCGTGGTCACCGCGCCGAATTGGAATGGGTGCATATGGGCTCCTACTATCAAAACCCTGAGAACTCGGTGCGCTATCCAGGCCACGATCTTGTAAATGCTCGCTTCACATATAATGTGAATAAACGTTGGCAACTTGCTGTTCGAGTTAATAATTTGACTGATAAAGATTATGCCGAGCGAGCCGATTTCGCATTTGGCGACGATCGTTACTTTGTCGGCGAACCGCGTTCGGTTTATGTGAGTGTCAATGCTGAGTTTGGGCCATAGCCTGATGGTTCTCGAACTTGTGCTGCGCAATCACCGCCTTAATCGATTGCGGTTCCTGTAAACGCTTCACCTCCTGAAAAAGTAACTCGGCACCTTGATATTGACGCCGCAGATAACCCAACCATTGTTTGATGCGGTTACCGACATAGCGTGGATACAAACGTTCGGTGGTCGCAAAAAACGCTTGTAACAGTTCGATGACCTGCTCCCAATGGGGCGGTGTAACACTTTGCCCTTGGTTTTGCATTTTAATGAGACCAGCCAGATCCGGACACGCCAGACTGCCACGGCCGAGCATTAAATCATCGCAGCCGCTATCACGTTGTGCCTGCAAAGCGTCGTGCACCGACCAAATTTCACCATTCACCACGATTGGAATAGCGACCAATTGTCTAACACTATTGATGTGGCGCCAATGAGCCGGCGGCCGATACCCGTCTTGCCGGGTGCGAGCGTGGACACACAATTCGTCGGCGCCTGCTGCTGCTATGCCACAGACAATATCTTCTAGCAAACTAGCATCATCGAAGCCGAGACGAATTTTTGCCGTCACCGGCGTTGCGTTGCTGACGGCGTCGCGTACCGCGCCAACCACAGCGGCGACACGGTGCGGCTCACGTAGCAGCACCGAACCACCGTCATTACGGTTCACCGTCTTGGCTGGGCAACCGAAATTCAGGTCTATGCCTGGTGCCCCCAGTTTCTCTGCTCTGGCTGCGTTTGCGGCCATATGGACCGGTTTACCGCCAAGCAGTTGAATAAATACTGGCGTGCCCACCGGCGTTTGACCGGCGTTATGTAACTCGGGGCAATAGCGATAAAAAACTCTGGCCGGCAGCGTTTGATCGGTGACCCTTACAAACTCGGTCACACAGCGGTCGATGCCACCGCGCCCGGTGAGCAAGTCGCGCATACTATGGTCCATCACGCCTTCCATCGGCGCCAGAATAATTCGCATGGGTTGGCCAGCTTGTTTCACCAACTGGAATTATAAGGGCATCGTGTTTCGAGTGCGCATTAAAATTGCGCCCGCAGTCTGAAGTTTTCTTGCATGCGACCACATCCACATCGAACCGACATCACAGTATGAAATATAATAACACTCGAATTTACGCACAAACTCAGGCCACTCAGCGCTTGCCTGGATACATAAGCGCGTTTATTCTTCATATACTCTATTCGGGCATATGAGAATCCGCTAGAGTCGATTGGACCCAATCTCGTGGTCGATGCGAAACTGGTGGTTTGGAGGGGTGCCCATGTCAAAGACAGTTCCAAACGCGTCAGGACCGGCGTGGGCCAGCTGGCTCGGTGTTGTCGCCGTGATATTCGGCATTTTGCAGACTGCAGCGCACGGCAATGAATGGATGACGCAGAAAGTGATTGCGCCGGGTACCGCAGCGGTGCAAGGGATACCGCCGAGGTGTCCTGAAGATGAGCTCGTAGAGGAGGGGATTTCCAGCGCCGAATGCGAGTTAATGACGGCCAAAGTCAGAATCATGATAGCCTCGAGACCCGACTGGTTCCGAGGCTTTCAGATGGGTCTCTCTTTGATCGGTACAGTGGTCGCCTTCGGCTCTATATTCATCGGGGCGGCGCTCGTTCAATATCGCAGTTGGGCGCCGCGTGCAGCAGTGATCACCTTTGCCGGGTTGCTCGCCATCGATGCGGTGGGGTTCGCGGCAGCGACCAATATAGGACCATTATTGAGAGCAACGTATCTCTGGAATATCTTGCTCTGGTTCTTTATTCATCTTGTCATCACAGTCGGCGCCATTGCAGGCTTTCGTAGTGAAATTACGGCCTAGTGTCCTGTCAAGGTGTCGTTGAATAACAGACCAACAGAGTGCCAGTACAAGGCGCGTTTCGCAGGTAATATTGAGCGATCTACACACTAACGAGCGAAAACAGCAATAAAGCGAAGTCCAACATGCAACGACAAGGATTCAGTAGAACAGCAGTCATCATGCACTGGTTGCTGGCCGTTTCTATTTTCTTTTTGTTTGTTTCGAGCTGGTGGATGCTGGCGTTGCCATTCCCGTCTGCAGATTTCAAATATCGTGTATTCCCTTTTCAACTGCACAAGAATTTAGGGATCACAATCGTCTTCGTACTGGCTGTTTTGCTATACGTCCGATTAAAATACCGACCAGCGCCGGAGGCCTCCCTTGCCGAGCAGCCGCGGATGCACAGGCTGGCGGTTTTCGACCACGTTCTCCTGTACATTCTTATTCTTGCCTGCTGCATCAGCGGCTACATTTCCTCATCCTACAGCGGATGGAGCACGACTCTGTGGTGGGTTTTGGAGCTGCCAGATTGGGGCTATGAGGACGAAGAGCTGAACATCTTCTATTCCGACATCCATCTCTGGACATGTTGGGCTCTGCTTGCGTGTGTATCTGTACACGTGAGCGGCGCGGTTTATCATGCATTTCGAAATGACGGTGTCGTGCGACGCATGCTTCGCCTTTAGTAATCCAAGCGCTCTACGACGCTGGGTTATCGTATTCCCTCTCAGCTAGACCCAAAAATCACTCAATGAGGAGAAGGGTTAGATCGAACGCTCGTGATTGGTAACAATTCAAGCGGAAGTCAACGAACGCATACGCCTAAAGTCGAACAGTCATCGCTCTAAAGTCGGATATCCTGTACATCTACTCTGTGTTAATTTCGATACCCGATTTATCATCCGAGGAATTTCTCATGCGCTTTGTTTACAAATCACTGCTGTCCCTCCTGCTTGTCTGTCTGGCAGCTAGCAGCGCAGTAGCAGTTGGCGAGGAACGCGGCACACCCCGTGAGGCCAAGGCTCTTTTGCAGGAAGCGGTAGCGCTGCTGGAATCAGAGGGTGCCGAAAAGGCGCTTTCCCAGTTTAACGATCGAAAAAGCCGGTTTAGCCGCGGCGATCTGTATATTTTTGCGATGGATCTGGAAGGTAGTTATCTAGCCTCTGGCGCTAACCTAGGACTAGTGGGTCAAAACTTCTTCAAGCAGCACGCCGCCGCAGGCAGGGAAATTGACCGCGACATGCTGATGGTACCAAACGATGGGGACCGGGATATTTTCGAATACGAATGGCTCAATCGCAAAACCAATAAGCTGGAGACAAAATTCTCCTACGTGCAACGGATCGGTGAAATCGTGCTGGGCGTAGGTATCTATGTGCCGAGCAGTTAAATTGAACTAGAATACTGTTAGTTGAGGACGATGCGCTCGATCTTGCCTTACTCACAGCCGTCGGCCTGGTATCGCAAAATCATCGTTTGCTGATACAGCTAGCCACGAATCACGCAACTGGAGGAAATATGCCTACTCAAGATAACTGTTGTACGCTTGTCCCTTACTTTAAGGTTTCCAGCGGTAAGCTCGAGATGTTTAAGAAAAAATGCGAAGAGATGGTGGCGAAGACCAGCGGCGAAGCAAAGTGCCTTCATTATGGATTCAGCTTTGACGGCGATCAGGCGCATTGCCGCGAAGGCTATGAGGACGCACAGGGTATTCTGGCCCACCTCGACAACGTAGGTGCGCTGCTTGATGAGGCGTTGAAGATTGCAGAGATTACGCGTCTGGAGGTGCACGGCCCGGCAGATGAGCTGGAGAAGCTTCGTGAGCCGTTGGCCAAATTGCAGCCACAGTTTTTCTCGTTGGAGTATGGTTTTCGCCGCTAAGAGTTGATCTCTGCAGGGAATGGCGTTTCAGTCCATGCAAGCGACCATCGATCAAGTATTGGTTGCCGAAGAAAATATTATCGGCCCCGGCAAGGCGCGCACTGGTATTTTTAAGAGGCCCGTTATCCGGCCAGTAAAATTGGCTGAGTTGGGCCTGGAAGGTGATTTTCAGGCTGACCGACGGGTGCATGGCGGATTAGATAAAGCGGTGCACCATTACCCCGCACAAAACTATCGGTTGCTGCAGGAAGCACTGCCCCACCTGGCAGACAAATTTCTGCCCGGCACTATCGGTGAAAATTTTTCGAGCACCGGAATGGCAGAGGAGAACGTACACATAGGGGACACCTTCAGCGTGGGCTCCGCGATTGTGCAGGTCTCGCAGCCGCGCCGGCCCTGCTGGAAGGTTAATCACCGTTATGGTAATGCGTACCTGGCCGATTTCCTGTCGCAACAGCAAATTACCGGTTGGTATTATCGGGTGGTCCAGGAAGGCGAAGTACAGGCGGGCGATCAGATCGCGCTTACGGAGCGCCTTCCCCAAAGTCTATCGATTGCTGAACTTTGGCGGCAATGGTTTGAATGCCAGCGCAGCAAACAATCCACTGATAAATTGATAAACACACCGGGACTGGCGTTGGAGTGGCTGAAGGATTAATAGCGGTTAGATCAACGAAATGACTAAGGTATTGCCTTACGGATCATGGCCTTCTCCGATAAGTGCTGAACACATTGCAGAGGAAATGATCACTCTCGGTGAAACATGCCTCGATGGTCCGGACATCTACTGGCTGGAATCTCGCCCTAACGAACAAGTCAGAATTACGCTGGTCTGCCTTGCGCCAGATAGCAAGCCCGTTGCCATACTCCCGCCTGGTTTTAATTGCCGCAGTCGGGTCAATTAGTATGGTGGCGGTTCTTATGTAGTCCAAAAAGGTGCTATCTATTTCTGTTTGGTCCAGTAACGCTCTTTCTTCCGAATCTTCCACCAGTATCGGGTCGGTGTTATTGATATGAATCAGAATTTTTCGTTGCCTTGGGGTCGCCACTCATACCATCCTGTATATCCGAGATGTAAAAAAGCCCCGCAATCTACACGGGGCCAATTACAAACGAGGAACTATATCAGCCAAGCGTTCTGTTAACCCGCCGTCAACGACGGGCAAACAACACTCGCTACTGGCACCTAGAAAAAGCCCAGTGGATTGGTATCGTAGCTCACCAGCAGGTTTTTGGTCTGCTGGTAGTGATCCAGCATCATTTTATGGTTTTCACGACCGATACCGGATTTCTTGTAGCCACCGAAGGCCGCGTGAGCCGGATAAGCGTGGTAGCAGTTAGTCCACACCCGACCAGCTTGTATGCCGCGCCCCATCCGGTAGGCGCGATTGATATCGCGAGTCCAGACGCCTGCGCCGAGACCATATTCGGTATCGTTCGCCACCTCCAGTGCTTCGGCTTCGTCTTTAAACGTGGTTATACCTAGCGTCGGGCCGAAAATTTCTTCCTGGAAAATGCGCATTTTATTGTGTCCCTTCATCAGAGTCGGCTGCACATAAAAGCCGCCAGCCAAATTGCCTTCCTGCATGCTGCGCTCGCCGCCAATCAGCACTTCCACGCCTTCGCTGCGGCCCACTTCCATATAGGTCAGCACCTTGTCCAGCTGTTCCTGCGACGCCTGGGCGCCTATCATGGTGTCGGTGTCCAGCGGATTACCCTGTTTTATTTGTTTGGCGCGTTCGAGAACACGAGGCATAAAGTCATCATAAATTGACTCTTGTATCAGCGCACGGGAAGGACAGGTGCACACTTCACCCTGGTTAAAAAAGCCTAGCAGCAGGCCTTCTACGCACTTGCTAACGAACTCGTCCTCTTGCTGCATCACGTCTTCAAAATAAATATTCGGTGACTTGCCACCCAATTCCACAGTAGAAGGGATGAGATTGTTCGCTGCACACTTCAGAATTTCATTACCAACGACTGTTGAACCGGTAAAAGCTAGCTTAGCGATGCGGGTGCTGTTGGCCAACGGCGCACCGGCCTCCTTACCATAGCCATTGACAATGTTAATGGTACCCGGCGGTAACAAATCCTGAATCAGCTCCATTAACAGCAATATGCTGGACGGTGTTTGTTCAGCGGGTTTCATCACAATACAGTTGCCTGTCGCTAGCGCCGGCGCCAGCTTCCAGCCGGCCATAAGCAACGGGAAGTTCCACGGAATGATCTGCCCAACAACGCCCAGAGGCTCGTGAAAATGATAGGCCGCCGTGTTAGCGTCTATCTCGGCCGCCGAGCCTTCCTGAGCACGAATACAACCGGCAAAATAGCGAAAATGATCAACGAACAGAGGAACATCGGCATTCAGGGTCTCTCGCACTGCCTTGCCGTTTTCCCAGGACTCGGCCACCGCCAGCATTTCTACGTTTTGTTCCACTCGGTCGGCTATTTTTAAAAGCAGATTCGATCGTTCTGTCGCCGAGGTTTTACCCCAGGCATCCTTCGCCGCATGCGCGGCATCCAGGGCTTTTTCTATATCGGCGCTGGTGGAGCGCGGTATTTCGCAATATGGCATACCGGTAGCCGGTGTAACATTTTCGAAATAGTTGCCATCCGCCGGCGCCACCCATTCACCACCGATAAAATTTTCATAACGGGACTTAAATGTAACGACTGACCCTTCAGTACCAGGTTGTTCGTAAATCATGATCTTATCCTCACTAAACAATATTTATACAGCATTGGCATACATTGGAGCAGCTGACGTCAACCAGCTGCGCCCCCATAATAGACCAGTTAACTACGCCATGGTATCCAGATCAACTACCGCGTTGTAGTGTACTTTGGTAGCTGCAAGTTTAAGCTTTTAGTATTAAACGCATACCTTGATTTTCCAACTGGAAGCAACCGCAAGGTCCAAATTGGACAAAGCGCTTGACTATTGTAGACTCCATGGGCGTTTTAAACACTAAAGCAGCAGGGTCAACCGAATCTCATCAAAATCCTATGTTAAGCGCGCGCACTATGAACTGGGTATGGCGTATGAAAGCGGGATTGTTATTGACCGGGATATCAACCAGGCGGCCTATTGGTTAAAAAATCAGCCGAGAATAATAGCCCGGTTGACCAGTATGCCTACGGTGTCATGTTAGCTACGGCGTGTGGAGACTGACTCGAGCAGTTGATTAACGCGGATGGGACGCGTGCGTTGCACTGGCTAGGAAATGCGGAAAAAATGGCAACCTCGAGGCTAGGGACTACATAGTGGTCTTAATGAAGACGTCCAGATACGACTGGACCGAATCCCCAGGAGGGCTCACATGACCGAATTCTACTCTCCCGAGCAGCGGGAGCTTCAAGATGCATTCGACACCAAAGTGCTGGCGGACGCATTAACCAAGGTCATCGTGACCGACGAGATTCCGGAAGATCACGCGGCGTTCATCTCTTCGCGCGACTTCTTCTTCCTGTCGTCGGTGAACGCGAATGGCGAACCGACGGTGTCGTACAAGGGCGGCGCGCCTGGCTTCGTGCACATCGTCGATCCGAAGACGTTCGTGTTTCCGCACTACGACGGCAATGGCATGTTCCTGTCGATGGGAAATGTGACCACGACCGCGAAGATCGGCTTGCTGTTCATCGACTTCGAGACCCCGCACCGAGTCCGGTTACAAGCGACGGCCACCGCGTTTACAGACGACCCGATGATGGAGCAGTTCCCCGGCGCGAACCTGGTAGTGCGCGCTACAGTCGATTCGGTGTTCGTGAACTGTGGTCGCTACATCCACAAGCACCAACGAATGGCCACATCAAAGTTCGTACCGGACGAAAACGGCGACCAACCGTTCCCCGCCTGGAAACGCATCGACCTCATCCAGGATGCCCTGCCCCAGCGGGACAAGGGGCTGGCCGAAGCAAACGGCGGCACCATGAGTGCCGAAGAGTACGCCCAGCGAATCCCGGACGGCCAGCCGTAGATTTCCGGGGTATATGTGCGAGCAGTTTCCCAATTAAGATACTGGCGGGAAGCTGGCAGCAGGCACGTTTGTTCCCTCATTAGCGGAGCTGTTTCGGCAGGAATGACCGTAAGCAATTGTGTATGTCGCCGGTTTAGTTGCCAGGAACCGTAGTAGCTTATGTATGACCAAACATAAGGTGTACGTTCAGATTGGTCTTGATCGGCCGGTTTCCACCGGTAGCAACCGGCCACGTGATAGAACGGCGACAGGCGCAGAACGTTAAGGGTTAGAAGATGCCTGTCCATCGAGTAGGCGGTTGGCGTGACAACCTGGTTAGGTGGGCAGGGGTCTAAGCCTTAACGCGAGTCGACTGCCAGCGTTGAAGCAGGCTGAACTCAGGCTGCACACCTCTTCCAATCCGAGAAGAGAATGACAGCGGGGTGAACGTTGAACGCTTTTGCAAAAACCTTTGACCGCTCGGCGCCCAGAGATGTTCTGCCATTCTCTATAGAAGAAATCGTTGTCTGGGGGATACCCGTTTCTTTCGCCAGATCTTCCTGGGACATCTCATTAAGTTCGCGCAAAGTACGAATAGTTTGCCCCGGTGTAAGCGTAACTCCAGTATCTGCAGGCACAAAATCTTTTGCTTTAAAATCCCCTGGCTTCTTCATCTTCAATTTCTCCGATAATCGTGTGGAGTCACATCGACTATAAATATGCTCACAATGTCTTTGTTGGCTTTATAAATCACCCTGTATTGCCGGTTAAGCCTGGAGGAACGGAAGCCTTTCCACTTGCCCTGGAGAGCTTCGTCGTTTAAACCACGAGCAGATCGCAATCCTACAGGCCCCTCCGTCTGAGCGATATTTATCCAAACAGTAAGCGCATTAACGACTTGCTTTGGAAGACTTCGCAGATTTTTCTTAACATCCTTGTGCAGATTGACCGACCACATATATAACAAATATTATCTAGACTAAATATAGTCTATATTTAGTTGAATTGATTGTCAAATGCCCCTTATGGTTGTTTTCGTGCTACTTTGGAACTAACGTATTTCGCAAAAACGGCGTACGACTAAAGGGCACCTCTATTAATTGCTTGCGGCCTCTGCGTGACCTGAAGCGTGCAGCTGCAAGGCGCAAGCCGAAGGCCAAGGCTGGTTGTCCTTGGCGAGGTTTGCAACGCAGCAGATGTGCGATTCAGGCCACGCCCTTCGGGGCTTACAGACGAGCCCAGGCTCCGCGTTATCATTTCTAGACGTGCAACCAGCATGCCTTCAAAATGATGCCTTGACCCTGAGCGCGTCTGTAAGCCAGAGGCCACAAGCAATTTATAGAG
>JBPCXM010000776.1:0-3242 GCA_051008535.1 Pseudomonadales bacterium
AAGCACGGCAAGCACCTATATAGTTTCGCCGATATAGGCATGCAGGAAGCGGAAGTTAGAGATCTGTTCCGTGACTATCAAGAGTATTTCGATATTCCGCCAGAACCGGCGTGAAAGTATGCCCCGGTATTAGCCGGGGCGTATTGACGCCGCTGCTCTAGGCAGCTGCTTAGAGCGTGAGAGAATAAACCTATTGCGGTTGTTTAGTTACACGCAAGTAAGGCTTTATCGTCTCCCAGCCCGCCGGAAATTTCTCGGCGGCCTCCTCGTTGGAAACGGAAGGCACAATGATAACGTCTTCGCCGTTTTTCCAGTTCACCGGTGTCGCGACCTTGTGCTTCGCAGTGAGCTGCATGGAATCCAGTACTCTGAGAATCTCATCGAAATTGCGACCCGTAGTCATCGGATATGTCAGCATCAGTTTGATCTTCTTGTCTGGGCCAACAATGAATACTGAGCGAACCGTTGCATTGTCGGCAGCCGTGCGGCCTTCCGAAGAGTCGCCTTCCTCCGCCGGCAGCATGTTGTAGAGTTTGGCAACAGCGAGATCGGGGTCGCCAATCATAGGGTATCTCACCGCGTGACCTTGCGTTTCCTCGATGTCGCTTGCCCATTCAGCGTGGTTTGCTACGGGATCGACGCTCAGGCCGATGATTTTGCAGTTGCGCTGTGCGAATTCGGGCTCCAGCCCAGCCATATAACCCAGCTCGGTCGTGCACACTGGTGTGAAATCCTTGGGATGAGAAAACAAAACCGCCCAGCCATCACCAATCCATTCGTGAAAGTTCAGGGTTCCGTGGGTAGTTTCCGCCGTAAAATCCGGCGCGGTATCGTTGATTCGAAGGGACATTGTCGTTCTCCTGAAATTAGCGATTGACGTCATATTTTGATCGATTTACTGGTCCGCCAGCAAATACCGCAAACTTCGTTCGGAGGCAGGTTCGCTATTATATCACTCTGGTCAACTAAGGTTTACCAACCTGGCAAGCCGCAACACCTACCGAGCCCCTCTAGCAAACAACACAAATTTTTGCAGTAGAAAATTGTTTACAAACAATACAGAGTCCACACAAACCTTAATCAAAACTACGTTTAGATCAGTAGCCTGTGAAATTTGCTGCGTCGCAAATGCCGAAGTCGTCGCGACCAGTATAACCAATGCCACGTAGCTCAAGAATTCTCTACGAAAACGCCGACTATCGAGTGATTGAAAAACCAGATACTTGTTGCAGGAAAAATTTACAACGGCAGACACGGGTCTTGCTGTGTAGGTGCTCACATAAATATCTGAAGTGATGGCATAGGTCAAAGCGAATATCGAAATGTCTACTAGAAAAGACGTAAACGAAACCAGCATGAATCTCGCGAAGACCAGATATACCCTCATCGAGTCAAGGAATTGCCGGAAATGTGACGAGCTATTGTCGTCTATGTCGATGGTGGAAAAGGGCACGTTCGCGATGAACCTATGTTGACGATTTGAGGGCAATATATAGTCTAGTTCAGATTCATACCGGTTGCTATGGGCGAGTTTAACGTCTCGTCAGCCATACTGGTGGGCATCGTCCCTTTCAGGCCTCTAGTCCTGCGTTTGCATTGCTCATGCCGAGAGCGCATTTTGTAAGAAACGAGATAGCGAAAATAAATGTGATCGTTAGTCCTGCCAACGGGATGTAAGCGTAGGAAATTTCAATGCTACGCCCTTCCATGATGGTGGCTGAAATAAGAATTACGCTCAATCCTGCTGCTAACCCGCCAGCACATTGTCGAAACATACTTATCTGGTACACAATATGCGATTTGCCAAAAGCAGTTGCCATGTGCTCTCGCTGATTAAGTGCAAGAAGAAATCCTATTGTGGGTCCAATTGGTCCCGAAAATATCAGTCCAAAAAGATAGTACAGGTAGATACAGTGGAGTATCTGATGCTCTGCTTTTTCGCCAGCGTTCGCTTGTCTGCTTGATTGCAATTGCATATACGTTTCCATACGTGATGCAAGTAGACTAATAGAATGCGCGAGAGAAATTCGTGATCAAAAACACTTGTGGTCTTTAAAATCAAACGCAGGTAATAGTACCGCCTAAGAAGCGACACCTCCCTCCATCGCATCGCCAGTCGTCTGCGAAGAAGTGCGGCCGGCAACAAACCCCGCCGCTTTCTCCTTAATCTCCCGAAACTTATCCGAGGCTTTATCGAGTCGTGCTTCCCACTCCGGGTCAGGCTGCTGACCTTCTATAGTCTTGAAGAACACATGCATCAGCGCGTAGATGGCAATCGGTTCCAATAGCGCGGCTTTTACCGACCAAGCGACTAGGAAGGCAAGCACGAAAGACCAAAAGCCGATATCGCCGGGAAAAGCACTGATGATGGCTAGCGCCGGTGCGAGTAACACAAGGAAAATTACAAAAGTCAGCAGCCACATGAAAATCCACAACCAAGCCGCGTTCTTGGCCATGGTGCCGTAGTTTTGCGCGTATAGAACCAGTGCGTTCCTGCTCGATTCCCAAGGATTGTCCGAGCCGCTGCGAAAGTGGTGGGCGATGATGATCTCGTCCACATACGTCAGCGACATCTCCAGAATCTTGCCGATCATCCCGGTCAGGTTCTGCAGACCGGGTATCGGGATAATCCTGCCGATGGTGTTAAGTGTGCCCGTGACGATTTTGAGCACGCCTTTGATGAGTTGGTCGAGACCGAACAGAATCGATGCTTCTTTGAAATTGTCTTTGACGACGGAGATGCCATAGTCGACCTGGTTGCGGCCGTCGGCCAACTCCTTGCCGTCATACAAGCGCGTCAGCACAGCGATGTGGCCCGCCTTGACCAGGTACAGAATGTATTCGCGCGCCCAATACAAAAACCCGGATGCGCCGCCGAAGCCGATAAGGGCGCCATAGATGCTACCAGCACCTTCGCCATCACCGAAGGAGGTGAAGCCGTAACCGATGGCGCCACCGCCGCCGGTGGCGACGATGTAAAGAAGGGCGATGCCAAAATACACCAGCATGCGTACAACGAGGTAAGGCAGGGTACGGCGCATAGCGCCGATCGCACTGGAAATGCTGAAATCCCACATAATGATCCCCTTGTGGTTAGGTTGAGTGTTGTTTCTTTATGGATTAAGAAAACTCGTTTTGATTGCTGTAAATTGTGTATAAAAATGCAGCAGAAGTAAATTCTACGGAAGTGTTAGTACTATTGTACTATTGATCGGGTATTGGCAGGTATAATCGGGTATGGA
>JBPCXM010000777.1:0-2876 GCA_051008535.1 Pseudomonadales bacterium
TCGGGCTTGAAGTATCGGGGCTGCGGCTGCTCAAGGCGGAAACCATTACCGCAGCAGAGCCCAGCCTGCTCAAGCTCAAGAGCTCTGAGAATATTCAGCGCTGCTTCGAGTTGGCAGTAGATATCGCGGGGCTCGATGCCTTGCCTCATGATGAGGCCAGTCAGCTTCACGCGGAGGGCTGTTGGCTGGATGCATCGGTTGGGACATTGTTTTCAGAGTATTGCGAGTCCAGGGCGTACACGATCTTCGGCGGCACCAGCGAAGTCCAGCACAATATTATTGCCAAGGCTGCGCTGGGGTTGTAGGTGTGAGTGTGGTAGTGAACGCAAGTAGTGGAGTGGCAGTTTGGAATTATTGAAATCTGATATTCAGCGCGAACTCGAGGATCTCGTCACACGCCTGCTGCGGGACAAGAATGCATTCAGTGACCTGCAGGGGAAACTGGCGCAGGGGCAGCATTTTGATCGCGACCTGTGGGCCTCACTGTCACAGCTGGGTTTGCTGTGCGTGCCGTTCAGTGAGCAACTTGGCGGCACCGGCGGTGGATTTGCCGATGTGGCGGTTGTTGTGGAGGCTCTGGGTAAGGGGCTGTGCATCGAACCCTACATCGGCAACGTCGTACTCTGTGGCAGTTTGCTGTCTGAAGACTCATCGGCTCTTGCTGCCATGATGTCGGGCGAAAAACTGCTGGCGTTTGCTCATGCCGAACGGGGCAGAGCCGACAATCCTGCCCATGTGGAGGCTCGAGCCGAGGCCAGTGGTGATGGGTATGTTTTATCTGGCGCCAAGGCTCATGTCTTTGGCGGCGACGTCGCAGACAGTTACATTGTCTCTGCTCGAACCTCTGGTGACGGCGAGCGGTTCGCCGTTTCACTGTTTCTGGTTGACAGAAATGCGCCCGGCGTCAATGTGGAAACCTTTATAACGAATGACAATATGGGTGGAGCAGAAGTCGCGCTCAAAGAAGCGCCCGCCCAACTTATAGGGTGCGAAGGCCAGGCACTTCCGGTTATTGGCTGGGCTTACGACAAGGCGACGGCGGCCGTGTGTGCCGAGGCTGTTGGCGCAATGGAGGCCTTGGTAGAAGCGACCTCAGAGTATGTCAGGACGCGCAGGCAGTTCGGTACAACCATTGGCTCGTTCCAGGTGGTTCAACACATGGCCGCAGACATGCTCGTCAACCTGGAGCATGCCAGGTCCCTGTCCATTGCGGCGAGTCGCTACGCAGATTGCAGTGACGAGTTGGAGCGGATGCGGGTGATTTCCGCTGCAAAGATTGGTGTCAATGAGGCGGCCCGTTTTGTCGCCAAAACAGCTGTACAACTCCATGGCGGCATTGGCATGACTGAAGAGTGCGCGGTAGGCCACTACTTCAGGCGCCTGTCAGCCATCAGGCTGTCTTATGGTGATACCAACTACCACCTGGAACGCATGGGAATGGTGGAAGATGATCGGATCGCCTGTTGAGATCAACAGTAATGGACAAGGTATGAATAACTATATTGATGGCAAAGTAATCATTGTCACCGGCGCTGCCAGTGGGTTTGGCAAAGTGCTGAGCACAAAGGCCGCCCAGCTGGGCGGTCGAATTGTCTGCGCAGATATCAATGGAGATGCGCTGCAAGCGGCTGTTGATGACATTGTAAATGCTGGCGGAACCGCGTTGGCAATACAGACCGATGTCACCGACGCGGAGTCCGTGCGCCATCTGGTAGCCCAGGCCCTGGATGAGTACGGACAGATCGATGTGCTGATAAACAATGCCGGGATAATGCCCCTGGCATTCTTCAGCGATCACCGGCAGGCGAGTGACGCCTGGGACCGCTGCATTGATATTAATTTCAAAGGTGTGCTCAACGGTATTACCGCGGTGTACGACCACATGGTCGGCAACGGGCGCGGGCATGTTGTGAATATCTCCTCGATCTACGGTAAATACCCCACTGCCGGTGGGGCTGTCTACGGTGCTACCAAGGCCGCTGTGGACTTCCTTTCAGAGTCTCTCAGGCAGGAGTGCCCGGGGACGATCAAGGTAACCACGGTGAGGCCCGCTGCAGCGGGAGGGACGGGGTTGGTCGATACGGTAATCAACCCGGCTGCCTGTACCGGGCTGATGGGGGCTAATGCCGAACCGTATATGGAAATGATTATGGCGTCAGCCGAAGGAAAGCTGCCGCCGGAGAAGGCTGACATTGCCAACCCGGAGTATTTCCTTCTGGGTCCAGAGGAAATAGCCGATCAAATTCTGTATGCGATTAACCAGCCATGGGGCCTGTCGCTGGGAGAGGTTACAATCAGGGCCACCGGAGAGTTGTCGGTAATATGATTGTGCCGGACGTTTAGGGATGTTGGTGGGTGGCTAAAGTGAGCAAATCGGCCGGTTCGCCCAAGATCGCCAGCGCCTTCGCAAGGATTATTGCCAGGGCGGTCCACCTTGCTGAAAAAGAGGGTACCAAGTTGCTCTGGCGTACAGGCTTGAGCACCGATATTCTCACGCCGGGAAACAGCGACCGGATATCGCCTGAACAGCACTTACAGCTGATCGATAATGCCATGTCCCTGGCAAATTCACCTGAACTTGGACTGCGACTGGGTATAGAAACCCACCTGACGGCCTTTGGCCCGATGGCCTACCTGATTTTCAGCAGCCCCGACCTCATATCTTCGCTGAAGATACTGGAAGAATTTCTACCCCATCGCGTGCCCTTCGTAGGTTTTAAAGCGCGCTGCGATGACCGTGAGCTTTCCTGCCAATTCCTTATAAACGTGGATTGTACCGAGGACCAGCGCAGGCTAATGCAAGAATGTTTCGCGGTGCTTATCCAGACGCTTGTGGAAACCGTGTCGGACGGAGAGATCCTGCCGGGCCACCTTGA